>JAIOPP010000020.1 GCA_021413845.1 Planctomycetia bacterium
TTCTTGATTCCGCTCATGATCGGGGCCGACGACATGGCCGTGCCGGTGCTCAACATGTTGAGCTACTGGTTCATGTGGCCCTCGTTCATCCTCATGATCGCCAGCTTCTTCGTCGAGGGTGGGGCGTCGGCCGCAGGTTGGACTTCGTATCCACCTTTGTCAGGCGTCGTCTCCGCGGCACCTGGTAGCCACCTTGGGCAAACTCTCTGGCTGCAAGCCGTGTTGTTCGTCGGGGTGTCGTCGATGATGGGTTCGGTCAACTACATGACCACGATCATCCAAATGCGCGCTCCGGGCATGACGATGTTCCGCATGCCGATGACCATCTGGGGCATGTTCATCACCGCCGTGTTGCAAGCCTTCGCACTGCCGGTGCTTACCGCCGCGCTGTTCATGCAAGTGCTCGATCGCACGATCGGCACCGGCTTCTTCATCCCCGAAGGTTTGATCGTCAACGGCATCCCGGCCGGCGCGGGCGGCGGACAGCCGCTCCTCTGGCAGCACTTGTTCTGGTTCTACTCGCACCCGGCCGTGTACATCATGATCTTGCCCGCGATGGGCATGGTTTCCGACATCATCACCACGTTCGCGCGCAAGCCCCTCTTCGGCTACAAGCCGATGGTGTATTCGATCTCCGGCATCGCCGGCCTGGGCTTCATCGTCTGGGGGCATCATATGTTCATGTCCGGCATGAACCCGGCCCTCGGAACGACGTTCATGGTCTCGACCATGATGATCGCCCTGCCGAGCGCCGTGAAAGTGTTCAACTGGCTCGGCACCGTTTGGGGCGGCAAGATCGAATTCACGACGCCGATGCTCTTCGCCCTTTCGTTCGTCGCGATGTTCATCATCGGCGGGCTCTCGGGCATTTTCATGGCCGCCACGCCGGTCGACATCTTCATCCACGATACCTACTTCATCGTGGCCCACTTCCACTACGTGCTCTTCGCCGGAACCGCGATGGGGGTGTTCGGCGGCATCTACTATTGGTTTCCCAAGATGTTCGGCCGGATGATGAACGACAACGTCGGGAAGCTGCACTTCTTCCTCACGTTCATCTTCCTCAACGGCACGTTCTATCCGATGCACATTCTCGGCGCCGGCGGCTTCCCGCGCCGCTTGGCCGACCCGTACCACTACGAGACGTTCCGCCACCTACAGCCGATGAATCAGTTCATGACGATCTGCGCGATCTGCATGGGCCTGTCGCAACTTTTACTGTTCGGCAACATGGCCTACAGCTTGTTCTTCGGCCCGAAAGCTGGACGCAATCCTTGGCACGCGAACAGCTTGGAATGGATCGCCCCCAGCCCGCCTGGACACGGCAACTTCGATACGCAACCGGTCGTTTATCGCGGTCCTTACGAATACAACTTCCCGGGCCACGACTCTGATTTCTATCCGCAGAACCAGCCGCCGCTGCCGGGCGAGAAGACTCCGGAGCAGCACTAAGAATCTGCTAATTAGTACGACTTGCTCACGCGACGAACCCCTATCTCGATGACGACTTACCCGCTCAATAACACCGCTGAATCGCGCTTGCCTTATCGGTTAGCGACGGTGCTCGTGTGCGCGGTGTTTCCGTTGATTTGGGTCGGCGGGTTGGTCACGTCGTCGGATGCCGGAATGGCAGTGCCCGACTGGCCGAACACGTACGGCTATAATCTGTTTTTGTATCCGTGGCAGACCTGGTTCTTCGGTCCTTGGGACATCTTCGTCGAGCATGGGCATCGGCTCCTCGCCGCCGGAATCGGCATGCTGACGATCGCACTCGCGATCGTCGTTCGCCGCTACGACGCTCGCCCTTGGGTGGTTCGCCTCGCTTACTTCGCCGTGCCGCTCGTGATTCTGCAAGGAGTGCTCGGCGGGCTGCGCGTCGTGCTCGATAAGCAAACCTTGGCGATGCTGCATGCGTGCGTCGGCCCGCTGTTCTTCGCCTACTGCGTTGCACTACGGCATTACCTTACCCCGCGAGCCATCGACTTTGCGTCTGCGGAACCGACGACGAATCGTGATCCCGATCCACTTGCAATCAGAAGCCTGAGTCGGCTCTCCCGCTTAGCGATCGTCACGACGCTTCTGGCTTACGTGCAGCTTGTGCTTGGAGCACTCGTCCGGCATTCGCCCCACATGGCGACTTTCGTCACACCGTCGTTTTTCCGAGCCGCCGTGCTGTTTCATCTGTTCATGGCCGCGGTGCTGACCGTGCATATCGTGCAACTGGCGATTCGTTCCTACTCAGCGGCGGCCAAGTTCGGCGCGGTCGGTCTGCGTGGTCCGGCGTCGTGGTTGACAGGCAGCATCGTCGTGCAGTTATTGCTCGGCGCGGCGACGTGGGTCGTCAACTACGGCTTTCCCGAATGGGCCGCCCAGTCATCGATCGTGCCCGAATTCGTCGTCCGCACGCAAAGCTTCGCGCAACTTGTCATCACCACGGCGCATGTCGCCGTGGGATCGCTGATCTTGGCTATTTCTACGGCCCTGTCGCTCAGGGCTCACGACGCGGTCGCGCGACGTTTATCGGCCTCGCCGGCGGCGGTCGCTCGGGCAGCATCGAACATCCGCACTTCCCTCGCACTCCTCTCCGGCGGCCTATTAATGCGCGAGGGGGCGCTATGAGTTCGGGCGTATTGATCGGCGAGCGGACATCCGGCGGCGCAGCTTCGTGCGACGTCGCTTCGGGCAGTCCCGCGGCTTGCATCGCGACCGCGGATCGCGCCGTCGTCAGCACCACCTTCGCCAGCCGGTGTGCCGACTACATCGAACTCACGAAGCCGCGCATCGCAGTGCTCGAGCTCGTTACCGTCGCCCTCTCGGCTTACGTTTCTCGTTGGGTATTTCCCGACACCGCAACGCTCGCCTATCTCCTCATCGGCACCGCGCTGACTGCGGCCGGAGCGGGTGCATGGAATCAATGGCTTGAGATCGCGACCGACGCTCGCATGCACCGCACTGCCGATCGTCCGCTCGTCGCCGGCCGGCTATCGCCGCGGCAAGTCGCCTGGTTCGGCACCTGGACGAGCATCGGCGGAGTCGGCTTATTGGCCGTCGCGGTAAACGCGCAGACGGCGCTCTTCGGCTTCCTCACTTGGTTTCTCTACGTCGTCGTTTACACGCCGATGAAGCGGTCGACTCCGCTCAACACCGTCGTGGGCGCCGTTGCCGGAGCGATGCCGGTGTTGATGGGTTGCGCGGCCAACGAAGGGCGATTCACGCTCTCGGTCGCGGCCCTCGCGATGATCGTCTTCCTCTGGCAGTTCCCGCACTTCATGGCGATCAGTTGGATCTACAAAGATCAATACGCTCGCGCAGGGCTACAGATGCTCTCCGTCGTCGACCCCTCAGGCCGGCGTTGCGGGGCGCAGGCCGTCGTGACGGCGCTGATCTTGATTCCCGTAAGTTTGTTGCCTGCGGTGATCGACTCGGCCGGATCGCTCTATTTCGCTTGGGCCTTGGCCTTAGGCCTCGCACAGTTAGGTTGCGCCGTTTGGTTCATGTTATGTCTCGACGAACGCTCGGCGCGCGTGCTGTTGCGAGCGTCGTTGATTTATCTCCCTTCGTTGTTGCTGATGCTAATTTTAGGACCGTTTTCGTAATCGAGATTTAGAGATACGCAGATCGAGATACGCAGAGAACCCGGGGTATGCACCCCGGGCTATTGAAGGAAGCCGGAGACGCGACATCGACTCATCGTTTCCTCGCTGACCCCTGACCACCGACCCCTGACCCCTTCCTCCCCATGTCTCACGAAGCCGCCGCACATGCCGCTCATTTGAAGCTTGTCTACCAGCCGGCTCTGCCGCTGCGCAACGGCAAGCTCTTTCTGTGGCTGTTCTTGTCGACCGAAATCATGTTCTTCGCCGCGTTGATCGGCATGTATATCGTGCTGCGCTTCGGTGCGAAGGTGTGGCCTGTGCCGCATGCCGTGCATCTCAGCGAGCCGATCGGGGCGTTCAACACGTTCGTGCTGATCTGCTCGTCGGTTTCGATCGTGCTTGCGCTCGAAGCGGCGAAGTCGAATCGCTCGGATGCCGCCAAGCTCTGGCTTGCGCTCACGCTCGGCCTGGGCTCGATCTTCCTCGGCATTAAGGGCTACGAATACTCCGCGAAGTTCGCGCACAACATCTATCCCGCGATGCCGCGCAGCCCGATCTACGAAAAGGCCGATCTCTATTTCGGCGGTGCGGTGAAGGCTCGCTCCGAAGCGATCCTCGACGGCATCACGCAAGAACGCAACGCGCTTGTAAAAGCGAACGAAGCGAAACTCGCGGCGACGGCCGAAGATGCGAAAGCCGGGCTCCAAACGCAACTCAACGAAGAAGCGAAAAAGCTCGAAGAGGGTTGGCAGGCAAAGGAAAAGATCGTCCAGCCTCTCTTATCGGAGAGCAAGTCGGACGAGCCGGCAGTGCTCTACGCACTCGCCGCGAAGATCATGCCGATGGCTGGAGCACACGATAAATCGCACCTGCACGGACTCAACGACGAGCACTCGTGGCTCAAGATGCCGATCGTCATCCCCGGCGGCAACATGTGGGCCAGCACCTACTTTACCCTCACCGGCTTTCATGCGATCCACGTCATCGTCGGCCTGATTTGCTTCATCGTAATGATGCCGATGAAGTTCACGGCGGAGAATGCCGGGCTGATCGAAAACGTCGGCCTGTATTGGCACTTCGTCGACTTGGTTTGGATCTTCCTGTTTCCCGTGCTGTATTTGTTCTAACTCGATTTCGTTTTCAAGCCCGTTCGGCGCACGCCGCAGAGTTCGTCGCGCCTCACGCTAACCTTTCGGTCATACCATGTCGGATCACGGTCACTCCGCTCACGATCACACGAGCCCATCGGTCGCTCACGGCGCAGGCCACGACGCGCACGACGATCACGGCGGAATCGCAAAATACATCCAGGTCTTCGTGATCCTCTGCGTCCTTACCGGCGCTTCGTTCTTCACCTACTCCGACTACTGGCCGTTCCACGCCTATCCGAGCGTCGGCTGGGCCTTCATGATGGCGGTGTCGTGCACGAAGGCGCTGTTGGTCATGCTGTTCTTCATGCACTTGAAATGGGAAGCCGACTGGAAATACGTCCTCACGATTCCGGCTTCGGTGATGTCCGTGTTCCTCGTCTTGGCTTTGGTTCCCGACATCGGACGTCGCGTCAACGGCTTTTATCCGTATTCGAATGAGCGGCTGGAATACGTGGCGACGCCGCACGACGTAGATGAGCTCGTGCAAGCCAGCATCAAGGCGCAAAAGGCTTTGCATCCGGAGTCCGGCCATTCGGCGGCTCCCGCACACGCCGGCGGTCACTAGACGTGACGCCATGAGCGCGGTTTTATCATGAACGAAACGGCGGCAGTGGAAATCGCCGAGGTGTCGCACCGTTACGGCCTGCGGCAAGCGCTCGACGCGGTGAGCTTCGACGTTCGGAGCGGTGAGATCTTCGCTTTGCTCGGGCCCAACGGCGGCGGTAAGACGACCCTTTTCCGCTTGCTTTCGACGTTGATTCCGCTGCAAGCCGGCGCGATTCGCGTGCTTGGCGACGACGTTGCTAGCACCACCGATGCCGTGCGGCGCACAATCGGCATCGTGTTTCAAGCACCGAGCCTCGATAAGAAACTGACCGTCTTCGAGAACCTGCGCCATCAAGGTCATCTCTACGCGCTCCGCGGGACCATGCTGGATGCTCGCATCGATGCGATGCTCGCACGCTTGCGTTTAGAAGATCGACGCCACGACTTAGTCGAGACTCTGTCGGGCGGTCTGAGACGTCGCGTGGAACTTGCCAAAGGAATGCTCCATGAGCCGCGCGTCTTGATTCTCGACGAGCCGAGCACGGGCCTCGATCCCGGAGCGCGAGCCGATCTTTGGGAATATCTTCGCCTCGTACGCAACGAACAGGGAACGACCGTCGTCCTCACGACGCACCTCCTTGAGGAAGCGGATAAGGCCGATCGGTTGGCGATTCTGGACCGCGGCAAACTCGTGGCTCTCGACACTCCGGACAAGTTGCGCGCGACCGTCGGCGGCGACTCGCTGACGATCGAGACGGACGAGCCCGAGCGCTTGATCGCGGGCCTTCAAGAGCGGTTCGGTTTCGCGGCGCGGAGGATCGACGACACGGTCCGGATCGAACAAGCCGACGGACACCGCTGGGTCGCGCAGGTGGTCGAAGCGTTTCCCGGCGCAGTGAAATCGGTCACGCTCGGCAAGCCGACGCTGGAAGATGTGTTCATCAACCGAACCGGCCATCGCTTCTTGAGCGAAGACTTGCTCGCTTCTTCGGCCGTGAACGACGCTCGGTCGGGCAAGAAAAAGCAGGTGCGACGATGAGCCTTTCGCACCCCGCCGCGCGCGAGTCGGCCGCTCGATCGCGCAACACGCCGACGTCAGCTTCGTGGAGCGATCATGCGCTGGTCGTCGGCACGCTTTGCCGCCGGGAGTTGACGCGTTTCTTTCGGCAGCGCAACCGAGTGATCGGAGCGGTCGGACAACCGATCTTGTTTTGGATCTTATTCGGGGCAGGGCTCGGACCTTCATTCCGAATGCCGGGAACCGACGGCTCGGCCGTCAGCTACCGCGAATACTTTTTTCCGGGCACGCTCTCGCTCATTCTTCTCTTCACAGCGATCTTCACGACGATCTCGATCATCGAAGATCGGCGCGAAGGATTCCTTCAATCGGTGCTCGTTGCGCCCATTAGTCGCTGGAGCATGGTGCTCGGCAAGTTGCTCGGTGGGACGTTGATCGCACTCGCGCAAGCGATGGTCTTCTTCTTGCTCGGGCTGACGCTCCGGCTGCACTACTCGCCGACGATGGTGCTGGCCGTCGCGGCGTTCGGTTTTCTCTCCGCATTCACGCTGACGGCGCTCGGCTTCTTGATCGCCTGGCGCATGGATTCGACCCAAGGCTTTCATGCCGTGATGAGTGTCTTCCTCATGCCGATGTGGCTCCTGTCCGGGGCATTTTTTCCGGGCGAAGGGGTGTTAGGCTATGTGATGGCAGTGAACCCGATGACGTACATGACCGCGGGCCTTAGGCATCTGATGTATTGGAACGTCCCGGACAGCGCATCGCTGTTGCCGCCGCATTTGCCCTCGCTCTCGACTTGTTGGATCGTGACCACGGCGCTGGCTTGCGTGTTGTTCGCCTTGGCGACGCGCATGGCTCGCTCGCGCACGACCGGAGACTTGCTATGAACCATCTAGCCGTGAAGATTTGGCTTTCGGTCTTGCTGTTGGCGTCGAGCGTTTACGCCGGAATCTTCGTCGTACGGAATTGGCGCACGATCGATGAATCGCGCAACTCGCCGACGAACGACTTACACATCAAGCCGGCTCGCCCGCTAGCCGACTTTCGCTTCGTCGAGCGGAGCGGCAAGAAGATTCAACTCAATGAGCTCGAAGGAAAGATTTTCGTCGTCAACTTCTTTTGGGCCAACTGTCCGATGTCGTGCCTGCGGCTCAACCAAGCCGTGGCGGCGATCCAGCGAGAATTTAAGGACACGGACATTCAGTTCGTCAGCATCACGGTCGAGCCGACCGTGGACACTCCGGAACGGCTTAAGCAATATGCCGACAATCTGAATGCCCCGGCCGACAAATGGTGGTTTCTCAACGCTCCGCTCTCCGAGACGCAAGACCTCGGGACGGCGCTGAAGGTGAACGTCGCTCCGACGACCCATACCGATGCGCTCGTCGTCGTCGATCGAGCGGGCATCGTGCGCGGAGCCTACGACTTTCAGAATCCGGTGAAGCTTAGTAATTGCAAGCAAAAGCTGCGCGACCTACTCGTAGAACAGCCTGTCGGTTGGAAGCCGGGAGGCGCGACGAACGGAGAGGCCTCGGCGACGGCGACTCCTTCGGCGACCGCCGGCCCGAAAGGAACGTAAGCGTCGATGCTGTTTGCGGAGTTTACTTATCGTGATCTACCGACCGTTAATGCGGCGCTCAATGCGCTAGCCGGCATATTGCTCTTGGTCGGCTACGTGCTGATCAAGCGGAGATGCGAGACGGCCCATAAGTGGGTGATGGTTTCGGCGTTCGGCGTGAGCGTCGTGTTCTTAGGGTGCTACCTTTCGTATCACCAATTGCTCTATGCACGCGAGGGAATTCGCGGTCGAGCGTTTGCAGGCCCGGAACACTTACGGCTTCCCTATCTCGTCATGCTGGTCTCGCACGTCGTGCTCGCCGCTGCGGTGCCGGTGCTCGCCCTAATCACGATTTATCGCGGATTTCGCGACGAGCGGGTAAAGCATCGGCGTATCGCCCGCTGGACGTTTCCGATTTGGATTTACGTCTCCGTGACCGGCGTGTTGGTTTACGCGGTGCTTTATCACATCTATCCGGTTGCGAGCGGTTGACCTATAATTCTAGAGCCCGCGGTGCCCTCACCGCGGCTGAATGAACGGTCGCGATTTTAGTTCGTTTCGTGAAGCGAATCTTATGATGAACCGCAATCGACTGCTGATCGTCGCGCTGGTGCTGGTCTCGACGATGGCTTGGTATGCCGCGGCGGAAGCGTGTCCGGGCTGCGCCGACGGCCAAGCGGGGCAGGGGCCCGAGCGGGGCAACATCGTGCGCGGCTATATGCTGAGCATCATCTTCATGCTCTCGATGCCGTTCATCATCTTCGGGTCGTTCGGCGGCTATGTGTATCTGCATGTGCGCCGCACGCGATTGGCGGCCGAGGCCGAAGCGGCCGCGAAACCGCAAGCGAGCGACGGTGCTGTTGCCGTCGGACAAGTCTCCGTTGGACAGGCTTAGTAAGCAAAGTCGGCTTACTTGAGAGTCGCTTACTTCGGCTCCGGCGGCGGATCCATGTAGTGGTCCATCGCCAGCCACAGACTGCGTGCGTAGCGGAAATACCACAGCGGAAACGCGACGCAGAAGGCCGCGGTCGACCAGAACAGCGTGTTGCTCTGGCCGTAGCCGAGAATCATCGCTCCGACATACGTCGCCGTGACGATGATCGCCGTCAGCCCGTAGTTGAAGTAGATCGAGCCGAGATAGAAGCCGGGCTCGCGGCGAAAATCGGTGTCGCACTTCGCGCAGCGGTCGTTCATCTTAAACCAACCGGCGAAGAGCTTCCCCTCGCCGCAACGAGGACATCGCAGCCGCAAAGCTCGCAAGATGCGTCCGACGAGACCGAGGCGTTCCTGAGTTGTCGGTGGCATAGTGGTCGTTCGCTGAGTTGTGTAAGTCGCCGATGCCTCATCGTGAGCGGGTTCACCTATGACTTAAAGACGGTCGTCCGTCAACGACGGTTCACGGATTTCCTTTCGGTTTTCATCGGCTACAATCGCTGTTAGATCCCTCGTTCGCACCTTCGACGTTGATCGCCATGCGCACCCTCGGCCGATTCCTGCAAGTCGCCGCATTAGCCTTGCTGCCGTTATCTTTCCCGTTGCAACTCTTCGGCTGGATGGGCTCCAGTCTGAGCCCGATGTTGCTCTTAATGGTGGGAGCGCTCTGCTTGTTCTACATCGGGAGACTGATCGAAGGTTATACGCGCGGTGCCTGACAGCCGGCGATGCCCTCAACCAATGAGCGAACCCGGCGCGTTTACCACATGCCGGGTTGAGCATGTCAGACGGAATCAACCGTTAGTCAGGTTGTTTTCTTCCATTAAAGTCCGACTTTGCATATACTTACGCCGGCGGCAAGGCGGCACGACTCGCGAGACTCAGCCTTCAAGAGGCAGCGATCGGCATGTGCGTCGGTTCGCTCTTTTCGACGGCAGGTGTCCGCGTATGGTCGACTTCGGCCGCATCTTGCTCCGGCTCGCCGCAATTATTGCGGTCTGGGGTGCGGTTACCGAACTTTCGACCCGCTGGGCCACGGCCCAACAACCCCGCTTCGAGCTCTCGGCCGACGTCGCGCTCGACGAAGCCGATGCCGTCGTCCGCGGCCATCTCGAACGAGTCAAGCGGCTCATCGCCGATCGGCAATGGGACGAAACGATCGAAACCTTGCGACAAGTTTCCGATCAACGGGGCGACAAAGTCATCGCCGTTACGCCGGGCTTCTACGTTCGGATTCGCGACTTCTGTCATCGCCGCTTCGCTTCGATGCCGGCCGAAGCGCTGGCGATTTATCGAGGCCAAGTAGACGGCCAGGCGAAGCAGTGGTTCGAAGACGGAGCCGAACGCCGCGACGAAGCGGCCTTGCGGCGGATCGTCGATCAATTTTATTGCAGCAGCTACGGCGACGAGGCCCTCTGGCTGCTCGGCGAAATGGCGTTGGAGCGCGGCGACTACGGAGCGGCCCGCGGCTATTGGGAGCAGCTTATCGAAACGCCGCCGGCCGTCATCGTCGACGGTTCGTTTCAAGAGCTGCGTAAAGATCGGTCGCTCTCGAAAGAAGATCTCGCGCTCATCGATCGCTACTATCGGCGGCGCGAAAGCTTAAAGCAGTACGAGCTGCATGCCCGCCGCGTGGTCGATCCGGATCTGATTCGCTTGGCCGGGCTGTTGCGCGTACGCGGAATCGTCGGCCCCCGGCTGGCATTCCCGTCGGCGAAGCAGTCGCCGGCCGAGGTCTTCGCGCGACTCATTCTTACTTCGATTCTCGAAGGCTCCAGCGATTGGGCCGACGCGGGCCTGCGCGACTTCGCAACGGTCTACCCCGACGCGCGGGGGCGCATCGGCGGGCGCGAGGTGAATTTCGCGGAGGCTCTGACTGCGCTCGCGGCGGAGAGTCGCGAATGGCCGCGCGACGATCGCTCGACCGATTGGCGCACCTTCGGCGGCAACCCGGCCCGTAACCGCATGGCATCTACGGCGCTCGACATCGGTCGGGTGAAGTGGCGCGCGCCGCTGACGCCGATCGTCATCGCCGACACCGACGAACCAACGCGACGCGTAGCGGAAGATCGGCGCTCGGCGTTGAGTTACCATCCGATCGTCGTCGGCGGGAAAGTATTCATCGGCACGCCGTGGCAAATTCTCGGCTACGATCTTCCCACCGGCCAGCCGGCTTGGGGGACCGACTACGCGGTTTATCGCAGTGAAAACACGACGATGGACGGCGGCTTCACTTCCCGCTCGACGATCGGTACGCCCCGTTTCACGCTCACCGCACATCGCAATCGCCTCTTCGCGCGGATGGGCAACACCGTCACGTCGTCTTCGACGGAGAACCCAGGCCGATCCGGCGGAGGCTATCTAATTTGCCTCGACTTGAACGGAGAGGGAAAGCAACTCTGGGGCACCCCGCAGTATGCGGAAGAGCGCTGGTCTTTCGAAGGGACGCCTCTGGCCGACGACGAGCATGTGTACGTCGCGATGCGCAAGGGGGGCGTCCGGCCGCAAGCTCATGTCGCGTGTCTCGATGCCGCGACCGGCGCGATGTTGTGGCGCAGATTGATCTGCTCGGCCGAAACCCCTGCGCAGGGGCAACGAGATGAAATCACGCACAATCTTCTGACGCTCGTCGGCGATCATGTTTACTACAACACGAATCTCGGCGCGGTGGCGGCGCTGTCGAAACACAACGGCGAAGTCCGCTGGGTCACGCTTTATCCTCGCGCCGTCGACAACGATCCGAATCGCAGTACCACGCATTTCCATCGCGATCTTACCCCGTGCGTCTACGATCGAGGGACGCTGTTCGTCGCTCCTTCGGATAGTCGGCATATCTTAGCGATCGACGCGACCTCCGGCTTGTTGCTTTGGGAGACGACTCTCGCCGGCGACGTGGTACACATGCTCGGCACCGGCGGCGACTATCTCTTCGCCACCGGCGACCACATGTGGCGCATCAATATCTTGTCGGGAAAAGTGGCGCATGAATGGCCCGAGGTTTCTCCCAAGGGCTACGGCCGGGGAGCACTCATACACGACCAAGCGATCTGGCCGACGCGCACGAAGCTCGAAGTCTTTTCGTTGAAAGCGATGGAACCTCTGCGCGAGATCGAACTCTCGACGCGCGATGCAACCGGCGGCAATCTCGTGCCCGCCGGCGACTACCTACTCATCGCCGGCGCAACCGAACTGGTTGCCTTCGATCGACACGGCGGCGTCCGAACGAAGTCGGACGATGCCGGAAGTTTCGTTCCCGAGCCGGTCTTAGGCGATCCCGATACCCGACCTCCCGCGACTTTCAAGCGAGTCATCGAATGACGCTCCCCGAAGACGACGTGCAGGCGATTCACAAACTGAACCAGGCGTATCGCCGGATTTCGGATCAGCTGCAGAAAGTGATCGTCGGCCAGCACCAAGTAATCGAAGAGTTGCTGATCGCGATGTTCGCGCGCGGCCATTGCTTGCTGGTCGGAGTTCCCGGCTTGGCGAAAACGCTTCTCATTCGCACTCTCGCCGACACGCTCACGCTGAAGTTCAGCCGCGTGCAATTCACTCCCGACTTGATGCCCGCCGACATTACCGGCACCGAAGTGATTCAAGAAGACAAACTTTCCGGCACGCGCGAGTTTAAGTTTCTTCCCGGACCGATCTTCGGCAACGTGATTCTCGCCGACGAAATCAACCGGACGCCGCCGAAGACCCAAGCTGCGCTTCTCGAAGCGATGCAAGAACATCAAGTGACGGTCGGCGGCCGACGCTACAAGCTCGATCCGCCGTTCTTCGTCCTCGCGACGCAGAACCCGATCGAGCAAGAAGGGACGTATCCGCTTCCGGAAGCGCAGCTCGATCGGTTCATGTTCAACACCTACGTCGACTATCCGGAAGAAGACGAAGAGCTCGAAATCATCAAGCGCACGACGACCGATACGCGTGTGGAGCTCACGCCGACGCTCGACGGAGAAGAAATCTTGGCGCTGCAGCAGATCGTGCGCCGCGTTCCTGCTCCCGAGCATGTGATGCGCTACGCGATGCAGTTCACGCGGCTCACGCGCAAAGAAAAAGGAGAAGTCCCGCAATTCGTGCGCGACTACGTGAGTTGGGGCGCCGGCCCGCGTGCGAGCCAGTATCTCGTGCTCGGCGCCAAAGCCCGCGCCGCTTTGCATGGCCGCTATGCCGCGACTTGCGACGACGTTCGCGCCGTTGCCCTTCCCGTGTTGCGGCATCGCATCATGACCAACTTCAACGCCGAAGCGGAAGGACTCCGCCCGGACGACATCGTGCAGCGACTTATCGACGTCATTCCTTCGACCGACGACGGCGCGTTTACTCGTGGAAAACTACCGCAAATATTTGGATCCTCGGACGCTCGCTAAGCTGCAAGGCTTGGAGTTGCGGGCCCGTTCGATCGTGGAAGGCTACGTGACGGGCGTGCATCGCAGCCCGTACCACGGCTTCTCCGTCGAATTCGCGGAACATCGCGAATACGTTCCGGGCGACGACCTGCGCTATGTCGATTGGAAGGCGTTCGGCAAGACCGACCGCATTTATCTCAAGCAGTACGAAGAAGAAACGAATCTCGTTTGCTATCTCTTGCTCGATGTCAGCGAGAGCATGACTTATAAGAGCGACGACGCGCCGATGTCGAAGCTCGACTATGCCCGGTGCGTTGCGGCGTCGTTGACGTATCTCGTCTTGCAGCAACAAGACGGCGTCGGGCTCACGACGTTCGATCGCGAAGTGCGTGCGCTGATCCGGCCGAGCAGCCATCCGACGCATCTCAAGCAAATGCTGCACGCGATGGAGATCGCGCCGTCGACTCATAAGACGACGCTGGGCCCGATCTTTCACGAGCTTGCCGAGCGTTACAAGAAGCGCGGCGTCGTCGTCGTGTTGAGCGACCTGTTCGACGACGTCAATTCGTTGCTCGCGGGACTCAAGCACTTTCGCCATCGTCGGCACGAAGTGATTTTGATGCACGTTCTCGATCCGGCCGAGCTCGACTTCCCGTTTCGCAATATGACGATGTTCAAAGGGCTCGAAGGCTTGCCGGAACTCCTCGTCGACCCGCTGAGCTTGCGCAAAGCATACCTCGCCGAATTCGATGCTTTTACGAAAGCCGTTCGCAACGGCTGCCACGCGCGCAACATCGACTATCTTCAACTTCGAACCGACCAACCGCTCGATCTCGCGCTCAGTAAGTACCTCGCCAACCGCATGAATCGAATCAAGTAATCGCCTTCGCTTTATGATCACGGACTTATTCTCCTCGGGAATCACACCGCTCTTGGCCTTCGTCGCCAACCCGCTGATGCTGGGTTGGTTGGCGGCTGCCAGCGCGCCGTTGATCATCCATCTATTGAATAAGCGGAAGTATCGCGAAGCCCCTTGGGCAGCCATGCAATACTTGATGGCGGCGATCAAGAAGAATTCGCGCCGGCTGCAACTCGAGCAATGGCTGCTGCTGGCCGTGCGAACGTTGCTGATTCTGCTCGTCGTCGTCGCGGCAGCCGAACCGGGCTTTCGCAGTGCGGGCATGTTGGTCTCGTCCGGCGAGCGCGTGCATCGCGTGATCGTCGTCGACGGCTCGTTCTCGATGAACTACAAGCCGACCGGTGAGCGCAGCTATTTCGAGCAAGCAAAGCAACTCGCCGAGCGGATCGTCGACCGCGGGCGTGAAGGAGACGGCTACAGTCTCGTGGTGCTCGGCACGCCGTCGCGCACCGTCGTCGCTACCCCTCTATTCCGCAAGGAAGACGTTCGCGCGATCATCTCCGACATCGTGCAACCAGACGGCGCCGGCAACCTAACGCAATGCCTCAACGAGCTCGATCGACTACTCGCCAAGGGGCGTGAGTCGCACCCGCAGATCAAGCGCCGCGAAGTTTACTTCATCACCGACCTCGGCAAGCAAACGTGGGATCCGGCGGGCAACGAGCGATCGACCGATGCCATCGCGGAGTTTCGCACGCGTTGCGAGCGCTGGGGGGCGGAAACCGCGGCGGCCGTGATCGACGTCGGCCTCAACGATGCCGAAAATGCCGCGATCGTCGACTTCACGAGCGACGAGCCGTATGCCGTGGTCGGCCTGCCGTCGACGCTGCGTGCGGTCGTGAAGAATTTCGGCCGTTCTCCGCGGCAAGGGATCACGGCCATGCTGCATCTAGACGGCCGTAAGGTGGAAGAGAAACTGCTCAATGTCGAAGCCGGCGGCGAGACGACCGTGGTCTTCGACTTCCCGGCTTCTAATCCCGCGCGTGAACCCGGCAGCCGAGTCTACGAAGTCGAGATCTCTTCCGACCGGCTGGAGATCGACAACCATCGCCGGCTCGTCTTGGAAACCAAGCCGCAACTACGCGTGCTTCTGTTGCACGAACCCGTCGTGTCGGACGAAGAAACGTATGGACTCGAAAACTTAGAGACGGCCCTGCGATTGAAGCCGGGGGCGGAATCCGTCGCCGCATCTCCCGTGCGTGTCGATGTCGAAACCGACGACATTCTCCAGCGCCGAGAAATCGGCGAATACGATTGCGTTTTCCTCGTCGACTTGAAGCGGCTCGCCCCGGCTAGCGCAAGAATCCTTTACTCCTACGTGCGCGAAGGGGGCGGGCTCGTCACTTGGCTCGGCCCTCGTGCCGATGCTAAGAGTTACAACGATCTCCTTGCATCGGGCCCGGAGCGCATCTTACCTGCCAAGCTCGGGCCGATCGTCGCCGAGCCGCAATATAAACTCAATCCACTCAAGTACGCGCATCCGCTGATGGCCGAATTTCGCGGCCAAGACCAAGGCAACTTGCTGAACACGCCGGTCTATAAATACTATCGTCTCGACGACGCCGGCAATCCGTTGACGCTCCGTGCCTTGGAATTCCTCAACAATGCGAAAGACCCGCTGATTGTGAGCGAACCGATCGGCGCAGGGCGATCGTTGATGGTCGCCGTGGCGCCTGTCGCGTCTTGGACGACGATGCCGCTGAGTCCCGGCTTCGTGCCGATCGTGCAAGAGTTGTTGGCGTATGCGTGCAGCGGACGGACTTCGCGCACGTTGCGCACCGTCGGCGAACCGCTTACCGGGTCGCTCCGTCGCACGACCGCTTCGGCGAAAGTCACGGTCTTGCCGCCGGCCGCCGATGAGGACCTATCGAGCGACGCGGCACGCTTGCCGGAGACGAAACCGGCCGCCGCGCCAACTCCGACGGCGACGGCAACTGCCGATAAGGCGAACGCGAAGCCCACCGCTACCGCCGACGGCGAAAGAGATCGCACCATTTCGACCGCCGCGCGACGCCCTTCTTCGAACGGCATCGCCGCCGAAATCGTTTCGCAAGGTGAGTTCTTCCGCTGGACGTTTGCCGATACTTCGCAGAGCGGCATCTACACGGTTCGCATCAGCGGTTCGACGGACTCGGTCGAACGCTATGCGGTCAACGTCGACGCGCGCGAAAGCGATCCGGCGAAGATGGCCCCCAATCGCTTGACCGATCAACCTTGGTCGGGCATCCGCTTCTCGTACGACACCGAGTTGCAAGACTTCGCCGAGCCGACGCAAACATTCGTCGCCTCGGTCGACGAGAATCCGATTCATCGCTGGTTGCTCATGACGGCGCTGGCCGCGGCGATTGCCGAAACATGGCTCGCCGGTCGGATGGGGAGGCGCCGAATATGAACTTCGAGTGCCCGCTCTGGTTGCAGCAACTCGTCGGAATCTCGTCAGGCGCGGGAAACGAATCCGTATTAGCACGATTGGAATTGCTTCGCCCGCTCGGGTCGACGTTCACGCTGCTGATCGCCGCCGGGGCGGCGGCGGTCGTGTTTTATTGCTATTTCCAAGCGAAGGAAGCATCGCGCCCGTATCGTATTTTGCTCGCCGCGCTGCGGTTGTCGATCGTGGCGATCCTGATCGCAATGATCGGCGAGCTCAGCATCACGCTCAAGCGGGCCGGACTGCCGAGCGTCGTCGTGCTGGTCGACGATTCCGAAAGCATGAACATTGTCGACCGCTACGCCGACGAGGCTTTCGCAAAGAAGCTGGCCGGTCGCATCGCGCGCTACCGCGAAAGTCGCCCATCGAGTCCCTCTGCGGCATCTGCCGGCGCAGCGCTCGGCGGCTCGTCGCGCCTCGATGCCGTTCGCGCGTTGCTCTTGGAAAACGAGGCGTCGTTCTTGCAGCGACTCGCGGATCGCAATTACCATTTGCGCGTGTTCGCCGTTTCCGATGCGGCTCATCAACTGCCGCTCGATGCCGGCGCACTCCGAAAAGCGCTCGAAGAAATGCAAGCCGGCGGCAAGACCACGCGACTCGGCGACGGGCTTCGCACGGCGCTCGAAGAGTTGCGAGGCCAACCGATCGCGGCAGTCGTGCTCTTTTCCGACGGTGTGAACACGGCCGGAGCCGACCTCGCCGAAACGGCTGCAACCGCCGCCGAACGAAACGTCGCTCTTCTCACGGTCGGGCTCGGCGAGACGAAGAAATCGGTCGACGTCGAACTCGCCGACTTAAAGACTCGCGAATACGTGATGGTCAACGATCTCGTCAGCTTCGATTTCACGCTCACCGGCCGAGGTAGCTCAGGAAAATCGGTCGACGTGACCTTGCGCGAAGCAGGCGACCCGACGACGCTCACGACCAAGACGGTTCGACTCGGCGAAGACGACGTCGGCCAAGCAGTGCGACTGACGCATCGTCCGACGAAGACCGGCACGTTTCGCTTTATCGTCGAAGCGAAGCCGCTCGAAGGAGAAGCTTCGGCCGATGACAACCGTCTGGAAGCGACGATCGAAGTCCGCACCGACAAGGTCGAAGTATTGCTCGTGCAGTCGTATCCGAACTTCGAGTACCGGTATTTGAAACACATGCTCGGCCGCGACGAGACCGTGCATCTGACGTCGGTACTGCAAGAGGCCGATCAAGACTACCCACGAATCGACGCGAACGTGACGACGATCTTTCCAGTCACGCTCGACGAGTTGCTGAAGTACGATGTCGTCGTGTTCGGCGACGTCGATCCCGAATTTCTCGGCGCATCGGCTCTGGCTCACTTGCGTGATTTCGTTTTGGAGAAAGGCCGGGGCGTGATCTTCGCCGCCGGACCGCGCTACATGCCGATGTCGTATCGCGGCACGGTATTGGCCGATCTATTGCCGATCGATTGGAATAAGACCTCTCTCCCGACACCGGAATCGCTCAGCAAGAAAGGGACGCTCGCTCGGCTCACGCCCGAGGCATACGAAGAGCCGATCTTCCAACTCGACGATACGAGCGAGCGGTCCAAGAGCGTCTGGACGACCCTTGCACCCATCTATTGGATGCTCGAAACCGAGAAACGGAAATCGGCTCAAACGATGCTCGAAGCGACCGAAGGAAAATCGCGCGACGGCAATCCGCTGCCGCTCGTTCTTTTCCAACGTGCAGGCCGGGGCATGGTGTTGTTTCACACGACCGATGAAACCTGGCGGTGGCGCTGGCGCGTCGGCGATCTTTACTTCGCCCGTTATTGGGTGCAAGCGCTGCGTCAATTAGCCCTGGCGAAAGGGAGCGGTCGGCTCGCGACGCTCCGTGTCGGCAAAGATGAATACGAAGTCGGCAAGCCGGTGGCGTTGGAGATCCGCTTCCAAGACGAACGCCTCGTGCCGAGCGACGGCAACGTGAACGTCGTCATCGAGAGCGAAGGCCGGCCTGACCA
Organism: Planctomycetia bacterium; assembly: GCA_021413845.1. Classification (NCBI taxonomy): domain Bacteria; kingdom Pseudomonadati; phylum Planctomycetota; class Planctomycetia; species Planctomycetia bacterium. Next base: position 18,483 of record JAIOPP010000020.1, read on the forward strand.
AACCGTGAAGCTCACGCAACGCCGCAACCTGCGCAACCTGTTCGAAGCTAGCGTGACGGGCATGGCGGAAGGAAAGTATCGCGCTCGCTTCTCAGGCGCGCTCAATACCGCCGCCGGCCTTGATGCCCGATCGACGTCGCCGCCGGTTCCGACGGACGATTTCACCGTGGCCTCGTTGCGTGCCGAGACGATGCCGATCGAAGCCGATCACGCATACCTAATCGCCGGTGCGGCGGCGGGCAAAGGGGCGTTTTTCCGTTACGACGATGCCGACAGGCTCTTCGATCGCTTACCGCGCGGAAGGTTGCTACCGACGGAACCGCTGCCGCCGGTAGCGCTCTGGAATAAGTGGTTCGCTCTGCTGCTGTTCGTCGCCCTCGCGGTGGGCGAATGGCTGCTGCGCAAACGTCAGGGAATGATATAATCGGGGTCAAGGAGTGACGGGCCATGCCTCATCCGCTCGACGTTAAAATCGGAGCGCTACGCCGCAAGGCGCGCAGCTTGCTGCTGTTGCACGGCTTGAGCTGCGCCGCGGCCGTGGCGGTCGGCGTCGTCGGGCTGGCCGCAGCAGGCGACTATCTACTCCGATACGAAGAGCCCGGCATCCGCTTCGCCTCGACCGGCGCCGTCGTCGCGGTGATCATTTGGGCGATCCGGCGATTCTTGCTCCCGGCATATCAGGCCGAACTAAGCGACGTCTTTCTCGCTCGACAAGTCGAACGGAAGTTTCCGATCCTCCGTGAGCGCCTGGCCGGGTCCGTCGCATTCTTGCGCTCGAGCGACGACGACCCGAGCGCCGGAAGCGCCGAGTTGCGTCGCACGATGATCCACGAAACCACGCAAGATGCGATGCGCTTGCCGCTCGGTGAAGTGGTGCGCATCCGACCTATCGTCGCGGCGACATTCGCCGCGTGCGTCGTTTGCGCTGCGGCGATCGGCATCGTGGCCATACGCCCGCACACGGCGAGCATCGCCTGGAACCGATTGCTGATGCCGTGGGGTGGCGAGGCGTGGCCGCAAACGAACCATTTGAAGTTCGTCAACCCGACGCAGCGCGTAGCCTACGGACATCGCTTCCGGGCCGAAGCCATCGATGCCGACGGAGCCGAAGTCGACGGCGACGTAACGATTTTTTATCGTCGCGGCCCCGAGAACTCGGTGCCGGAGAAAGCCGTCATGCGCTTCGAGGCGGGCACCTGGTCGGCCGAGCGCGAGAAGGTGACTCAGGATTTCTCTTATCGTGCCATCGGCGGAGACGATCGCTCGATGCCGTGGATCGACGTGCAAGTCGTCGAGCCGCCGACCGTGCGCGAGGTCCGTTGGAAGGTGCACTATCCCGCCTATGCTCATTGGAAATCTCTCGACACCGGCGCACTTGCCGCCGAGCGTCCTTCGCTGACGAATCCGATTCCCGCCGGCTCGACGCTCGAACTCTGGGCTCGTTGCAACAAGCCGCTCGCCTCGGCTACGATTCGCTCCGACGGGGGGACAACCCTTAAAGGAACGATGGACGACGACCGCCTCGGCTTCTCCCTGACGCTTGCGGCAGGCACCGCTTGGAGCGCCGTGAAGAGCGAATCGTTGCGATTCGAGCTCAGCGGCGACGACGGTTTTCCCGGCGGCGAAGACGCACGGCAAGATCTCGTCGTCGAGCCCGACCCGGCACCGTGGATCAAGCTGACGAAGCCGCAAGGAAGCCCCGAAGATCCTCGAGGCGATATCTACATTACGCCGGCGGCGCAGGTCGGCGTCGGCGTGCAGGCCGGCGACGCCTTCGCGGTTCGCCCGCAAATTGCGCTGCGCGACATAGTGTTGCGCTACTCGCGCTCCGATCGCTCGGCCGAGGGAGATCAAACGATTTCCCTCTATGCCGGCCCAACCGTTTTTACGCCGCCCGAGAGCGATGCCCCGACCCACTTGAAGGAAGAAGAAGTTCGGACGATCGACTACCAATGGGATCTGAAGCCGTTGGATCTTAAGCCGGGTACATTCGTCACGCTCTTCGCGGCCGCGAGCGACTATCGACCGCAAGAACGCATCTCCGATTCGCGTCGGCTGCGCGTCGTGGCGCCGGATGAATTCCTGGAGCGCATGAACGAGCGTCAGCGGGCGTTGCATGCCGAGTTGAATCGTCTGCGGGCAAAACAAGACGCGGCGCACGCACACACGACCGAAGTCGCGCGACAGAGCCTGGAGAAGCCGACCGGCGATCCCAAGGTCGAAGAAGCGGCACGCCGAAATCTGACGCAAGCGCTCGATCTTCAGCGCGAGGTCGCCGCCGCGCTCGGCCTCGATCGAACGACCACCTCGCCCAACGAACCGCCCGAGCGGAAGGGACCGGAGCGCAGCGAAGGGGTGCGCGGTCGTGTGGCCGCGATGCTTCAAGACTTGAAGGACAACCGCATCGACAACCGCGAGGTCGAGTCTCGCCTGTCGGATATAGCCGGCCAACTCGCGACGGTGGACAAAGAGACGAAGCCGCAAGAGATCGCCGACAAGTTGGCCGAGGCCTTGAAGACCGATCGAACGAACGCCGGACAACGTAAAGAAGCGGCCGAAGCGCTCGGCGCCGCCGGCCTGCGCCAGCAAGGGCTTCTCGACGGACTCGACGCCATGCTGCGCAATCTCGCGCAATGGGACGACTACGGCAAGTTCCACGAAGAGCTTTCGCGGATCAAGCGAGACCAAGAGCAACTCGCCGCCGAAACGCTCGAGCATCTCCAGAAGCAGTTGAAGAACGACGGGAAGCCGGGCGAAACGGCGCAGCAACGCAAGGAAACCGCGAACCGCAAACGAGACGAACTCGCCGGCCGGCAAGGGGCGCTCTCGCGACGATTCGAGCAACTGCAACAGAACATGAAACGCAACGCCGAGAGCGGCGCATCGCAAAAGAACGAATCGCTCGATCGTGCCGTCGAAGCGGCGGAGCAGGCCAACCCTTCCGGAGCGATGCGCGATGCCGGCCAAATGCTCCGCGACGATCAATCGGGCAAAGCTCCGGCGCGACAACAGGAAGCGCTCGCGAAGCTCGGCAAGGTGATGCAGGCTTTGTCGGCGCAAAAGATCGACGAACTGAATCGGCTCGTCTCGAAGCTTAAGAAAGCGGAAACCGATCTCGCTTCGGTCGCGCAGGAACAGAAAGGACTGAAGAGCAAGTTTCGCGATGCGCAGCAGGTCGCGAACGAAACCGAACGGAAGCAGGAACTTGAGCGACTCGCCAAAAAGCAGCGCGAACTCCAAGAGAAGAACGCGAAGCTGGCCGAAGAACTCAAGCGATTACGAGCCGAGCGCTCGGCCGCCCGCCTCGATCAAGGAGGCCGAAAGATGGAAGGTGCCGGCCAAGGGGCCGAGCAAGGAGACGCCGCTCAAGCGGAAGAACAATCGGCGTCGGCCGAGCGCGACTTGGAAAACGCGCAACGCGAGCTTGCTCAAGAGCGCCGCAAGGCCGAGGCCGATCTCGCGCAAGAAGTCGCCGCGAAGATGGAAGACGACGTCAAAGCTTCGATCGCGCGACAGCGCAGAATCGTCGAAGAGATCGTGCGCTACGAAACGATGCGTCAAGCGGGAGGGCTCACGCGCGGCGCGCAAATCGGCTTGCTTGACCTAGCGGAAGAGCAAGAAACGCTCGAACGGGACACACGCGCCGCAGCCGAGCGGATGCGTTCTGCCGCGGCATTCAAGCTCGGACTTGAAAGCTCCGCCGGCGAAATGGCCCGAACGGCCGAGATGGTGCGCGAACGCCGCACCGATGCCGCAACGCAACGAGCATCGCAAAACGCGATCCGGCGTTTGCAGCAATTGCTCGATGCCATCAAACCCCGAAGTCAGAAGAAGCAGGGAGGCGAAGGAGGAGGCGGGGGCCAAGGAGAAGGCGAGCAAGGAGGCGGCGGAGAAGAAGCGCCGACGTCGCTTGCCGAAATCGTGCTCATCAAGTTGTTGCAAGAAGACGTCAACGCGCGAACGAAGGAACTCGATCAAGTCCGCAAGCGCGGAACGTTGACGCCGGAAGAGTCGCAAGAATTCAAACGACTCGGCGAAGAGCAGGGAAAGCTGGCGGAATTATTGTTGGACTTAGTGGGGGAGCCAAAACCGCAGGCCGATGAATCCGACGTCGACTTGAAAGACAGCGATTTGAAGGAGGGCGACTTGAAAGATCTCGATACCAAGAAGCCTGATATGAAAGAGCCGATGAAAAAGCCGGCGCGACGCACGGATGCTGCGCTAGGAGAAACGGAATGAAAACCAATCGCAGCATCGCAATCTTAAGAACGTGGATTTTACGAACGTTGATCTTGCTCGTTCTCGCGACGACCGGCACCTATGCCGGCGTCGTCGTAGCGGCGGAAGATTCCGCCGGCGCGAAGCCGGCTACGGGGAAAACCTCGTCGTCGGCGCTCGATGATGAACTATTCAAAGACTTGAACGAGGGAGTACCTGCAGCGGAGAAGAAGCCCGCGTCTCCGAAAAAAGAGAAAGAGGCCGACAAGTCGCCGGCGCCGCAGCGCCCGGCCGCGGCAAAACCGCAAACGGAAGAAAAGCCGCAGCCGGAATCGAAGACGCAAGGGGGAGCGAAGACGCCCCCTGAAAAATCGCTAAACCCGCTGGATGAAGAACTACTAAAAGATCTCGGCGGAGATGCGGAGACGAAGCCGCAGCGCAAGCCGAACGACGAAGCCCACGGACAACCGAGCGGTAAGCCGGCAACCGGCGGCAACGCGGAAGAAAAAGAGTCGGACGATCCGCTCGTTCGTTTGAGTCGTCGCGTTCGGGATGCCGAGCAGCGCTTGCGTCGCACCGATTCCGGCGACCAAACGCAAGAGCTTCAGCGCGGCATCGTCGAGGACTTGGAAAAGCTGATCGCACGGATCGAGCAACAAAAGTCGCAGCAATCGAGTTCGAAGTCGAAAGGTCCGCCGAGCGGCCAAAAGCCGGGCCCGAAGAAGCCCGGCCCGCCCAAGCCGGGGGACAAACCGGGAGATAAGCCCTCCTCGAACCCGAGCGATAGCAGCGACGAGCTCACGGCCAAGAAAGCCGAGCGCCCCGAAGCCGGAAAGCTCAAGGAGATGCTGGAGAAAATCTGGGGGCAACTCCCCGAGCGGGAACGCCAAGACGTGATGCAATCTTCGTTCGATGATTTTCCCACGAAGTATCAGTATTCGATCGAGCAATATTTTAAGACGCTGCTGCAACGCAAAGATTGAACTCTTGATTTCGCGGACCTTTGAAGCCAAGACATGATGCCACCGATCGATCCACGAACCATTCCGGCGTTCGATAGACGCCGCTTTTTGCAAACGCTCTCGGCGGCGGCCGGCGCCGCTTGTGCCGGAATTGCGCCGCCGGCGGTGCGGGCCGCGGATGAGAACCCGGAACTTTCGGCCGAAGCGATGATGACGACCGAGGCGCAGCGCGCCATCGACGCCGGCCTAGCGTTTCTCGCCTCACGGCAACAGACCGACGGGGCGTTCGGAGCGGGAGGCTATAGTCGCGACGTCGCCGTATCGGCGTTGGCGGGCATGGCCTTCATGGCGGCCGGCAGCACGCCGAGTCGCGGTCCTTACGGCGAATGCGTCGAGCGTTCGATTCGCTATCTGATCGAAAACACGCAAGACTCCGGTTACATCAACGTGCCGGGCTCCGGGAGCCACGGCCCGATGTACGGCCACGGCTTCGCCACTTTGTTTCTCGCCGAAACCTACGGCATGACGCGCAACTCCGAGATTCGCGACAAGCTCTCGCGCGCTGTCAATCTCATTTGCAACACGCAGAACACGGACGGCGGTTGGCGCTACCAGCCGATCCGCAAAGAAGCCGACATCTCGGTGACGATTTGCCAGATCATGGCCTTGCGAGCCGCGAAGAACGCCGGCATGTACGTCCCCGCCGACGTGATCGACAAGTGCATCGACTACGTCAAGAAGAGTCAAAACGCGGACGGCGGGTTCATGTATATGATCTCCGGCGGGCAGAGTGCGTTTCCGCGCTCGGCGGCGGGAGTCGTGGCGTTGTACAGCGCGGGAATCTACGAAGGGCCCGAGGTCGAGCGGGGCTTGTCCTACATCATGGACTACATGCCGCACGGTGCGGGCTTCAATCGCGAGAGCCACTACTTCTACGGCCACTACTACGCCGTGCAAGCGATGTGGATCAAAGGAGGAGACCATTGGAAGCGATGGTTCCCCGCCGTTCGCGACGAGCTCATTCAACGTCAACGCAAAGACGGCTCGTGGATGGATTCGATCTGTCAAGAATACGGCACGGCGATGGCCTGCATCATCATGCAAATCCCCAACAACTACCTGCCGATCTTTCAACGATGAACGCGAGTCACCAGCGAACATCATCCGGCCAAGCACCAGCAGGCCGAGCATCGTTTAAGAGCATGGCCGCTCTGATCGCCGTCGTTGCCAGCGGCGTCGTCGCGATCGAAGCGACACCGATATTCGCGCAAGCGAGCGTGAGGAATCCACCGGCGCCGACATACCCGCTGACCACGCTCGACCGCACGGCCGTCCCCGCCGAATGGCTCGGCGTCGATGATTCCGGCCGATTGGATTTCCGGACCGAGAACCTAGGAAAATCGAACTCTTCCACTGCGCCGGTTGTCGCTGCCGATACGATCGTCGCACCGGAAGATTTCATTTCATGGGGCACGCCGCCGGAGCTCACCAGCGGGCTCTACATCGTGCTCATCGACGGTACGTTTCTCGCCGTCGAAACGGTTGCGTGCGATTCCGAGAATCTACAAGCCAAGATATTTTCTCTCGATCGTACCATCCCACTCACGCAAGTGCGCGGCATCGTGTTTCAATCGTCGGGCTCTCAGGCGATGCGCGATCGGCTGTTCGATGCCGTCGTCGCGCCGCGCAAAGGAGACCGCGACCGCGTCTTCATGCTCACCGGCGACGAAACGACGGGCACCGTGAAATCGATCGGTTACCAAGGGGTGACGCTGGAGACGGCGCTCGGACCCGCGGTCGTCGACACGACGAAAGTCGCGTACTTGACCTTCAACCCGGCGCTGGCGGCACCGGTTCCTAAAGAACACTTGCGGATGCTAGTCGGCTTGAAGTCCGGCTCGTGGGTCGTATCGGAACCGGTGCGAAAAGGGCCCGACGGTCGTATACGCTTGCAACCGACGTCGATCGCCGGCGACACCACGTGGAACGTATCGCGTTCGGAGATCATCTACTTGCAAACGCTCGGCGGCAAGGCGCTCTACCTTTCGACGCTGGAGCCCGTCGGCTATCGACACGTCCCTTATCTCAGTCGTTCGTGGCCCTATCGCGTGGATCGGAGCGCGACCGGCGGAAATCTTCGAGTCGCCGAACGTCGCTACCTGCAAGGGCTCGGCATGCATTCCGCCTCGCGCATCAGCTACGCACTCGACGGTAAGTCGAACCGCTTCGCCGCCGCCGTCGCGATCGACGACGAAACCGATGGCCGGGGAAGCGTCACGTTTCGAGTCTTCGTCGACGGCGAAGAAAAATATCGGAGCCCGATCGTACGCGGCGGCAACCGACCGCTGCCGATCGAAGTGCCGATCGCAGGCGGCAAGCAACTGAGCCTCGTCGTCGATTTCGCCGACTTCGCCGACGAGCAAGACCACGCCGATTGGCTCGATGCCCGATTGTTGCCGTAGTACGACAAAATACGCTCCATCAGCCGCAGGGCGTTAGCCCCCGGTTCGAGAGTGAAATCGATTGCGCTGCGTCACGTTCGACCGGACGCTAACGCGTTCCGGCTGATAGGTCTAGCGGCAACCGAACACTTCGCTTTGGGCAACTATGCGCCGTACTTGCCCATGCGGCCGGCGTTCGACAGTGCGAGCAACATCAAATACTTCGCCTCGAACTGACCGAGTCCGCCGATGCGCGAGGCCCGCTCGCTGAACTCGGTCGCGTTGTCGAACCGGCAGCAATCGCTCACCAAGAGCGTCGGCACCGGATGCCAGCTATGACTCTTGAGGAAAGCCGGCGTGCTATGGTCGCCGGTGGCGATGAACACGGTCGGCTTGAGAGCCGTGATGCGCGGCACGGCCGAATCGAGTTCTTCGGTCTTCTTCACCTTCGCCGCGAAGTTGCCGTCTTCGCCGGTGCTGTCGGTGTATTTGAAGTGGATGAAGAAGAAGTCGTACTTGCTCCAGTTCTCTTCCAGAACTTTCATCTGATCTTCTAAAGTCTGGGCCTTACCGATAATGTCCATGCCGACGAGCCGTGCGAGCCCTTTGTACATCGGATAGACGGCGATCGCGGCGGCCTTGAGTCCGTACACTTCCTCGAACGACGGCAGGGCAGGCTTCGGTGAGAAGCCGCGCAGCGTGAGGCCGTTCGCCTTCGGTTGGCCGGCAAGCAGCTTATTGGCCTGCGCGACGAACTCGGCCGCGGCTTGGGCCGTCTTTTCGCTCGCGGCGTTCGCGGCCTTCGGCGCCAACGGTGGAACGCCGGTTACTTGCGGATCGGTATCGTGGACGTCGCCGCCGAGGCCCGGCCCACGCAAGACGACGACGAAGCGATGCTCTTTCACCGGCTCGACGAAGACCTCGATGCCCGGGATCTTTACTTCGCGCAACTTGATCGCCAACGGTGCGCTCTCTTCGCTGCTGATTCGGCCGGCGCGGCGATCGGTGATCTTACCGTCGGGCCCGAGCGTGCAGAAGTTGCCGCGGATCGCGACGTCGTTGGGGCCGAGTTCGAAGCCGATTCCGGTCGCCTCCAGTGCGCCGCGCCCGATGACATACGAGAGCGGATCGTAGCCGAAGAGACCGAGATGGCCTGGGCCGCTTCCCGGCGCGATGCCCGGCTTCACTGGAATGCTTCCCCCCTGAACTCCGCGAGCCGCGAGCGCGTCGAGGTTCGGGGTCTTCGCCGTTTCGAGCTCGGTCAGGCCGCCCGGCATTTGCGGCAAGCCGCCGAGCCCGTCGCCGACGAGCATCACGATCTTCGAGTCGTTTTTTACGTGCAAGCTGCGAGTGAGATCGTGCATGTCCATGGCGAATTTCTTTCCGTGCGGCGGAGCGGCTGGCTGGGTTGTTCCGAATCTCGGTCGGAGTTCTATTGTGTTAACAAAACGGCGCGAAACGACAAGGGGCGCGGCCGGAAGCCGGCGACGTTTTAAGCTCGTTTTCGGCTTTTCAACGGGACGGACGCCGGTTCGCGAAACCGCAAGCGAACCGCTGTTGTCGACTAGAGTTGGGGTATCGATTTCCGTTATTCGTCGAGAGACTTGTTTCTCCAGGTTTATGCCACGTCGTCTTGCTTCACAATCGTTCGTCGCAGGAAAGTTGCCGGCTACGGCTGCGCGACCGCAGCTTGCCGCAGCCTGGGAATCGTTGGTGCGCGACGATGTGCTACGGCTCGCGCTCGATCATCCCGGCCGGTTGCTGAGCGACTACTTTCGACAACGGAAGCGCAGCTCGCTGGGAGATTCCGTTTCGCTGGCGAACCGACTCGGCGAGACGTGCGACACCGTGTTCGTCGTTGCCCAGCGTGAGGAGATCGCGAGCTGCGAAGCGCTCATCGCCGCGGCGGCCCATCCGGCGCACAACTTACTGGCCGACAACCAACGAGGCGGACGGCCGAGAGTCGTGTTCATCGAGCCGGGCCTCGATACCGATTCGCTCCAAGGGGCCATCGATCTCGTACGCCGCGTCGGCGAAGGGCATGATTTGCACGAGCGTTGGGCCGTCGTGGTCATCGCTCCGGCCGACGGAGAAGACCAAGCAGATCGAAACGACTTGCGGCAAGGAGCGGCACCGCTCATCGAGGTGCTGCGCGTCTCCGTCGGGGGAACGAACGAGCTCTCGGGCCGCCTGGTCGTGCTCGATGTGGGTCCGGAACAAGCGAGCGAATTAGTACCGGCGGGAGTTGCGTTTCATACGTTGACGCTGGAACAACGCACCTCGTTGCTCGATGGTCCGGCGTTGTTTCTTTCGGCGCTTGTCGGAGCCGATTCGATCTCACAACTCAAAGGGGCCGTTTGGTTTTGGGAAGCGGCCAAGTGCAAACTTTCGCACGAAAGCAACGTCGTAGCGCTGGCTGAATATCTTTCGCAGCCGAGTTGCCGCATCGCGGCTTGGCATCAGGCGGTCGAACGGCTTTGTCGGAGCTTGGCGGACGGAAATGAGGTGCAGGTTTCGCCGACTTATCTTCATGCGGCCCGTCGACAACTGAACGACGAGCCGGAGACTCCGACGTTGCACGTCTGGAGCGATGCGATTCGCCGCGACCCTTTGAGTCGCGATCATTTGACTCGGCAATCGACCGACGACGCCGAACCGGCGTTCGTCGCCGACGCTTTACGAGCGGCGTACGCGCGCTGGACGCCCGCAGCGGAAATTCGAATCAGCCGGCTCAACGACATCGCGATCGGCGAATTGTGCCAATGGTTTTCAGCGGCTAAATTGCTCTTAAAGCTCGCGAATAAGAACGCCCCCTAGGCATAGGAACGGTCGCTACGGCAGTCGATCGTCGGGCCGCCAATGAAGGCGGCTATTCATCGCCGGCTTTTTTGGTAGGCACGTTCACTTGAATCTCCTCGCCGACGACGCGGGTCTCGAAGCGGTCGACCCGCAGTTTCGGGTTGTCGACCCAGGCGCCATCGCACAAGCCGAAGCGCCACGCATGCCACGGGCAACTCACGGCCCCTTCGTAGACTTCGCCGGCTCCGAGCGAAGCCCCCATGTGCGGGCAGAGATCGTCGATGGCGAAGTACTTTCCCTGGTCTTGAAACACGGCGATCAACCGGCCGTTGACGACCACGGTGATGCCGCGACCTTCCGGAATTCCGCCGACCTGGGCAACGGTAGTGAAATCGGACATGGGCGGGACAGTGGCCGGTTGTCAGTGGTCGGTGGTCAGTTGCAGAAGCGCAAAGTCGAAATAACCGTCGCCGCTTGCGATTTCGCGGATCCGCCGCTATTTCACGACACGCAATTTACTTCGCCGACACACGGCGGTGAAGGGGTTGCGACGAATCGGCGGTTTGCGACAATGCGGCTCTACTCCGGCCCCTGATCCCCGACCCCTGACCCCTTCCTCTACCCATGCGCATCAATACCGTCAAACGTAAACTTCGCGAAGGGAAACCTTCTTTCGGCACTTGGCTTTCCCTCGGCGATCTCGTCGCGACTCGCGTCCTCGCGCGCGCTGGGTACGATTGGCTAACGCTCGACATCGAACATGCCGCGATCGATTGGTCGCAAGCGGCGATGATCTTCGCGGCGGTCGCCGACGCCGGGGGTATTCCGCTGGCGCGCGTGCCGCAAGGGAGCCACGACTATATCAAGCGCGTGCTCGACGCCGGAGCGTGGGGTATCGTCGTGCCGATGGTCGATACGGTCGAGCAGGCACAGATCGCGATCCGCGCGGCGCATTACCCGCCGTTCGGCAACCGGAGCATCGGCGGCGGCATGCACTCGATGAACTTCAACACGACGGCCGACGAGTATTACAAGAAGTGGAACGACGAAGTCCTCGTCATTCTTCAAACAGAGAGCCCGACCGGCGTGAAGAACGCCGAAGCGATCTACTCGCTCGAAGGGGTCGATGCGATCTTCGTCGGGCCGAACGACCTCCGTTGGCAGATGAAGAAGATGGGCGAGCCGGACCCGACCGAGGCGGAATTCGAAGCGCTGCTCGACGAGGTCGTGCGGGTCGGAAAAAAGGTCGGCTGCCCGACCGGCATGCACACGATGGACCCGCAATCTGCCCTCAAGCGCTCGGCGCAAGGCATGCAGTTCATCGCCGTCGGAAGCGACCTGCGCTTCATGACGCAGCAGGCACAGGCGACGCTTAAGGCGCTCAATCCCGAGCAGTCGCAGAAGGAATTGGCGAAGTACTAGGTCGATCGGCGGGTGATGTCGGACTGGGATGTCGAGCGATCGCGAAATCGCAAGCGGGGTAACGGCCTGTGGAGCAGGGCGGTGTCCGTGCGCGCGGACTAGGACGTGATCCCCTTCGTGAGTTCCATGAAGGCCGTTTCGAGGTTGATCTCTTCCGGCTTGAAGAGCTTGAGCCTGAAACCTGCGCCAACCAGCACGGTCGGCAACTCGGAATAGTCGACTACCTCGGCTTTGAGCACCGCCGTGATCTCGCCGTCCGGCCCTACGTCGACCTTATCGACGGCGGGATACTCGCTCAATAGCTTGCAGGCTCGATCTGTTTCCGCGGCGACTTGGATCTTGAGCACGATGCTGCTGCGGACTTGACGCATCACATCGGTGACGTCGGAATTCACCAGCAATTCACCGCGCTCGATGATCCCGACTTTGTTGCAGATGTCGGCCAATTCCGGCAGGATATGGCTGGAAACCATGATGGTTTTTCCCATGCCGCGCAGCTCCTTCAAGAGCCCGCGAATCTCGATGCGGGCCCGCGGGTCGAGACCGCTAGCCGGTTCGTCGAGCAATAGCACTTGCGGGTCGTGCAACAAGACGCGAGCAAGGCCGAGACGCTGCGTCATACCGCGCGAAAGACTCGTCACGAACGCGTCCCGTTTATAGCCGAGGTCGACGAGCTCGAGCACATCGTCGCACACCTTGCGGCGCGCAGGCCCTTTGATGCGATAAGCGGCGGCGAAGAATTCCAGATACTCGATCACCTTCATGTCGTCGTACACGCCGAAAAAGTCGGGCATGTAGCCGATCGCGCGCCGGATTTCCTTCGGATTGACGTAGATCGAATAACCGCAAACATACGCTTCGCCCCAGGTCGGGTTGAGCAACGTGGCGAGGATGCGCATCGTCGTCGTCTTGCCGGCGCCGTTGGGACCGATGAAGCCGAAAACATCTCCCTTGTCCAACTTAAGGTTGAGAGATTTTACGGCATGAAGCTCGCCGTATTTTTTCGTCAGGTCGCGCGTTTCGATCATGGCTTGCAACAGCGTTATAAGAGGGGGCGAATTACGGAGCTTTCTCAACCGGAACGACCAGCCGCACGAACACCCAACGACGATCGTCGCGGCGCACGGCCGGGGAGGCGTCGGTCGTCAGTTCAAGAATCGCACCGTCGTCGGGCGACGAATCGACGAAGCCGACCAAGACGGCGCGCTTCAACTTCAAAAGATCGCTGAGATCGAGAAAACCGTGGTAGTTGTGATCGAGGTTGGCGTGGTCGCGACCGCCGGCGGCATCGTAGAACATCATCTTGCGCAAGATCTGATCGACCTCTTGCGAGCCGGGGTCATGCGGCCGCGTGCGCACGCCGGGGTTCATCGTCGTCTTGGCGGCGGGCACGACCTCGGCCTGATGCAACACCGTCGATAAATCGCGGGCATTCAGCTTCGCTATCTCGCACGGATCGCCGACGGCAAGTTCTCCGACTTGATAGGCTTTGCTTCCGTAGCACAACAGCGCACTTCGCAAGGGGACCATCAGCGGGCTCTTCAACGTCCCGTTAAGAGAGCCATCGAGCTCCTCACGCAATGCTCCCCCGAGCGACACCGCGCCACGGCCCTGCCATCGCCCGAGAAACATCTTGCTCGACCAGACTTGAATCGGAACTTGGGTGAGGCTTTCTAGATCGGGAGAGACCAGATAGGCGGAAGTGAACCATGAAGTTCCGCCTCCTTGTCCGTGCATGCCGCCGAGCCCGTTGCCGGAGAGGCCGAGCCACGAAGTCATCGAGCGGCCGGGCACGAGCCCGCCCGAGAGAAGCTTGGCGGGGGGCGCAACGCGAAGATCGTAGGTATCGCTCTTTGGGCTGAAGACGCCGGCAAACGTGGTTCCGCGAATCGAACCGGAGGCGACATCGCAGTCGACTATATCGACTTGGCTGACGCGAAGCTCGCTTCCTTTCATCCAGATGGCGGCAAAATAGGCGGCGGCCGACGTAGCGACGACGATCGCCGGAAACGTAAACCAAGTCATTTCCGTACGACGAAAGACCTTGCGCACGATGAGGTAGTCGATCGGGCCGATCAGCGCGATATATCCCAAGATCATGACCGCCAGCGCGAAAAACGAAATTACCGCGACCCCTTCGTATTGGTCGAGCGCGCTGCGCAACTGGCCGGACAAATCGTTATAGCCGTAGGAGCGATGCTGTTGCGCACTGCCTTGATCGGTGTTCTCGTTCCCTATCGGCCCCAGGCGCATCGCGCGCGCCAAAAGGGCCGCACGGCCCGACCAATCTTTCAATTGCGGATGTTCGAGATCGACGAACGAGACGGTCAGCACACCGAACCCGACGGCGCGGCGAACGATGAGCGGCAAATCGCCTTCCGTCAGCTCGACGACCTCGTCGCGGCCGACCGAACGCAACACACGAAGCTTGTCTTGCGAGGGAATCGAAGCGACCGGCTTGTTGCCGCCGGCGTATTCTTCCAGCGCCGCAGTGCGTGGCAAGGGGACCGCTTCCGACACTTGAACGGACGCCAGCTTTTGCCAAGCAGGCGATCCGAATAGGAGCCGCGCGTCGTTGCCGGCGACGATCGTCACCTTACCGCCGAACTCCAACCATTCGCGCAACGCCCCGATCTGCGCGCCGTCCGGCGTGAGCGAAGCGTAGCGTTGCACATCGTCGGCAGCGAGCAGCACGACATCGACGCCGTCGTAGCCGTAAGACTTTCCGGGAAGCTCGGCGACGTCGTTGAAATGAGCCGACGCAAGGTCCGAAACGCCGAAGCGTCCGGCCACTTCATCGAACGCCGAAGAACGACCGACGCAGATCGCTAGGCGCTCGCCGGGGGGCAACGGGGGTTGGAACCCGGGCCGCAGATCTTCTTGGCTATTCACCTCTTCACGCAGCACGGATCGCCCTTCGACGAGCAGCGTAAGAGTCATCGTCGGCATGCTGTTGCCGAAGCGCACGTACATCGTCACGGCTGTCGGCTTGCCTGCCGACAATTGCAAAGGAGCCGAAGCATAGATGCTCGGCACGTCGTCGCCGTCCGAGGTTTCCAATTGCAGCACGGCCGTCGAGGGAGCGGTCCCTGCGGCGAGCCCCCCTTGCAACGCAACGCGAACGGGCGTCCAGCAACCGAGTTTATAAAGTTTGTCGTATCCGACATGCAGGTCGACGATACGGGGCTTCGAGTCGAGCGTTTGCGCGCGAGCCGGAATGCCGGACGAGAAGCACGCCAGGGCCGCGATGATCGCAATCGCCGCCGGCATCTTCGACGAAAGGGCCGAACTCGACATCACGGCTTCTCCGCGTTGTCGCAGGTGCAGATGAAAAGCCGGCAGCCGGGACAGCCCGAGCCGTATTTGAGCATAACCGCCTCGTTGAGATCGACGCCTGCGACGTTGGCGATCGTGGTGAGCCACGCGATGACGTCGGCGAATTCGCCGAGCCGTTCTTCGTGCGTGCCGTTGCGTAGGCAACTCGCAAGTTCGCCGATCTCTTCCATCAGCCACATAAACGTGCCGTCGATGCCGCGGGCCCGGTCCTTCTCGAAGTACATCTCGCGAATCAATTGCTGGAATTCACGGAACGAAATACCGCTCGTCGAGGGCGAACTCGGAGGAGGGGAGTCGGCATTCTTCGGACTATCGTTCACGGTTTGAGTTCCGCATGTTCCGGATCGAGTTGTTTCAGCGTCTTCGCGGCGCGAGCAACGATATCGGCTTTGCCGCTCCGCTTGGCGGCTGCGAGCATGCCGGCCCACAGCTCGATGTTGTCGGCCTCCAGTGTAACGGCTGCATCGTATTCAACAATCGCCGCCGCATCGTCTTTCAGCCCGACAAGCGATTCGGCGGCCAGACGGTGCGCGACGACGTCGAGCACGTCGCAATGCAACGCTTCTTCGCTCCAACGTCGCGCGGCGGCGTAGTCCGAGCGTGCGAGTGCAAGCTGGGCGAGCTTCTTGCGGATCGTCCCGTCGTCGGCATCGGCGAGCGCCAGTTGCTCTAAAGCCGGCGCGAGCTTCGCCTCGTTCTTAGTTACTAAATATGTCTTGGCGAGAGCTTTCTTCCATTTCGCTTCATAAGCAAATTTTTCGGCACCCAAAGCGTAAAGGTTTTCCGCTTCGTCGTGCCGGCCCGCCTTAAACGCCAACGACGCTAAGAGCGACAACAACTCCGGGTTCGGCGCGGCCCGATCGAGTGCGTCGGCGAGCAACTTCTCGGCCTCTTCTTCATCGCCGACGACCAGCCGCACCCGCGCGGCCACGAATGCCGCCCGCTGGTTCTTCGGCTCTTTTTCTAATACCGTTTCCGCCAACTTACGAGCCTTTGCGAATTCTTCCCGTGCGAAGTAGGCAGCGGCCAGCTTCGAGGCCGCTTCGTTGTCGTCCGGCCGATTTTGATGGGCTTTGACCAACTCCGAAAACTTCATCTCATCCTGCGGAGCGGAACTCGACAACCCCTTCGCGATATTTCTAATGTAATCCAAATATCCCGCTTCGAATTTCGCTTGGTCGACGTCGAACGAGCGCTTCAAAGCAGCCCGTGTGTCGAGGTTGTCGCGATAGGCCGCGAGCATTTTCGCCAACGCATCGTCACCGTAGGTCTTGAGCATGTACTGGGCATAAAGCTGTGCCTGACAATAGGCCATTTGCCAATCGAGACTACTCTTCGGGCGCACGAAGCCGATGTTGATCGTGTCGAGATTGAAGAGGTCGCCTTGCGGAACGCGCTCCGCCAAAAGTTTGTTCCACACTTCCGAACGAGGATATCCTTCACTCTCGACCGCCAGCGCTTCCGTATACCAATGCGGAATGTTGAATCGGCTCTGCTGCAGGTTGAGCACATGGACGAACTCGTGCTTCAAGACCCGAGCCCAGTTGAACTTCTCGGGCATGTCGTTGGGTGAAGCGAGCGCCACCATCTTCCCGGCGCACGCGCCGACCGTGCCGACGAACGGCAGTCCGACCATACGCGCGCTGAACCAGCCGTGGCCGCCGGTATTGCGCGATCGATTGAATATCTCGAACAGCGACTTTCCTTCCGGCTCGAAGCCGTATTTCTTGCAAAGCTCGGGATACACCTGCTCTTCAAGATACTTCGACGCGTACTTCGCCAGCATCTCGTCGTGTCCACGATCGAACTTGATGACGAAATGCTTCGTCTCGATGACAGTATATTCATCCAGCACTTCGAGCACCTTCCGCATATTCTTCACCCGTACGTTGAACGGGTCGATTGCGAACGATTCGTCGAGCAGACGCTTCGCTTCGACTTCCTCGCCGAGCCGCATGCACATCAGCCCTAACTCGCCGCGGGCCGTCGTAAGTTGCGGCAACTTCGCGACCGCGGTGCGGAAGTATTCGGCGGCGGCCGGATAGCGGCGGAGCGCATCGAGCCCTTGCGCGAGAGCGAAGTAAAACTCACCGGCATGCGGATTAAGAGCTTCGACTTCCGCGACGATCTTCTTAAAACGATCCGACTTCTGCGCCGCATCGCTCCAACCATCGACGACGGCATAGGCGGCGGCGAGCCGGCCGAGCGTTTCTTCCGCACGCGGATTGAGCTTGAGCGCACCTTCCAATAGCTGCGCAGCCTCGGCCGCTTCGTAGTTCGCCATGTGAATATCGGCGGCGGCCCAATGGGCGGCGAGCAAACGAGGGTTGATCGCCAGCGCACGCTCGACGGCCCGCTTCGCCGTCGCGAGATCGAAGTTCTGCAGCGCCAACTTTGCTTGCGCCGCATAAATCTCCGCGGCCTTCGGATTCAGCGCGAGCGCCGCCTTGAACTCTTTGCTTGCCTCGGCTTCGTTGTACTTCTCTAAGAACAGTAAGCCAGCCTCGTAATGAGCGGGCCAATAGCCTTTATCGAGTTCCACGGCCGATGGAAAAAGCTCGTTGACTAAGAACGTGAACTGATCGCTCAGTCGATTCCAACGGGCATACTGCGCAGCTCCCAGGCCGATCAGACGCAGATCGTCGGGATCGGTAAAGGTTTCCGTGGCGTTGTAGTCATCGATGAACTGCTGGTAGGCGACTCCGGTCTCGGTGAGCCGGCCAGCAGTGCGATGGAGCTCGGCTTGAATCCACCGCGCGAGCCGGTTCTTGTCGTCGGCGGTGAGCGCGCTTTTCAGATGCTTCTCGGCATCGTCATACTTGCCGGAGTCGAAAGCGATGCGAGCGAGTTCGGCTTCCAGTTGTGCCTGGGCTGCAAATTGCTTCGGCGGGAGCTTCGCCAGAGCTTGCCGAAGCAAGTCGCCCGCCTCAGCCTGCTTTCCTTCGGCTGCGAAACAGCGGGCCAACCCCAGAGCCGACTCGAACGGTGATTTTTCTTTTGTCGCTTCGTATGCCTCGCTCGACTCGGCGTACTTGCCCGAGAGAAACAATCGGCGAGCTTCGACCAAAGCCTTCCTCGGGCCCTCCTGCTTCGCTTCGGCTGCGGGAGCGGCAGGGTCCGCGGCTTCGAGAACATACGGAACGCCGAGGACGCTCGCCAGCATCAGCGTCGACAGGAGTAGAGCGAAAGGCTTGCGATGTCGACGGAAAGGCATAGTGCGTTTCGATCCCGGAAAAAATGCCGTTGCCAAGCCCAATGTTAACGCTATCGGAAGCTCCGAGAAGGCACAAGCAAAACCTGCTTTTCGCGATCGTTTTCCGGCACCGTTAATGCTCGTCGAGAATCCAGCGCACCACTTCGGCGAGGCCGTCTTCATCGTGATGCGGAGCAATTCGATCTGCGGCGGCCTTTAACTCGTCGACGGCGTTGCCCATCGCCACGCCGAGTCCCGAGCCGACGAGCATCGGCAGATCGTTGACGTCGTCGCCGACGGCGCAGATCTCATCGTCGGCGATGTCCCAATCGTCGGCCACGTGTCGCACGCCGCTCCATTTGGTCGCTCCGGCCGGCGCGATCTCGCACATAAAGCCTTGGTAGCGCGGACTCCGAATGACGTGCGTATACAACTTGTCGGGAAGCTTGCGCTGCAACTCGGCGTCGAGCGCAAACATTTCGCTGCGCGTCCCCATCGCGAAGCCGGCGAAGATCCCGTCCGGTGGGTTCGCCATGAGGTCGTGTTGCTCACGCTCGCTTCCTGCATTGACGGCATAATACTCCGCTAGCGCCGGCCCAACCCCCACGACCTTCGGGCAATAATAGTCGAACCCTTCGGCATAGGTGTCGGCATAGAGCACGGCATCGAATCCGCGCTCGGACGTGGTCGCCAGCACGTCGAGCAGATCCGAGCGTTCCAGATGCGCGCGAAACAAAGTTCGATGATCGAGTGGGTCTTTGATCAGCGCGCCGGAAGCGGTGACGATCGGCGCGCGAATCCCCAGCGGAGCGGCGAAGGGGAGGGCACGGCTATAGCGGCGGCCCGTCGCCAGTACGATTTTCACCCCCGCCGCGGCGGCTTCTTGCAGAGCGGCGCGAACGACCGGCGTCAGCTCATCTCGGCTGTTGACGAGCGTTCCATCGATATCGACGGCGAGCAGACGGTAGCGTAGCGGTCGGGCCATGAAAGCAAAACGAATGGGGAATACGGCTCATCGAGGCGATCCATGGTCGCCGTAGCTTCCATTCTTCCTCGTCGCCGGTCGGGCCACAACCGCAACGAGGATCGGTCGACGGTAAAGAGACGAAATTTGATTGCTTTTCGGTTTGCACGACTTCTAGAATACCCCTTAGGTGGCTCATTTTCACTTCTTCGCAGCCGCCGAGATCCATCGCGATCGATTCACGTTCGTGACCCGCTGCCTCGCAATCGTTGCAGCAACCGCTTATTGGGGAGACTCATCATGCAGAAGCACTTTATGAACCGTTGGGCGTTCGCCTGCGCCGCCGCACTCGCTATCGGCGGCTTTGCCGTCGCCGCGGATACGAAAACGGAAACGCCGAAAGAACCGCCGAAGAACGTTCGCGTGGCGATCGAAGACATGGCCGCGCATATCGAAGAACAATTGGCCTCGAAGACCGAGGCAGCTTACATAGACACACAGCTCAGCGACATCGTCCAAGACTTGGAAAAACGCCACAACCTCAGCATCGCGATCGATGCCGAGGCGCTCTCTTCCGAAGGAAAGGGGCCCGACACCGGAGCAACTCTTCGCGTGCAAGACGTTTCGCTGACGTCGGTCTTGAATCGCTTGCTCAAGCCGCATGGATTGTCGTGGGCCGTCGTCGATGAAGGAATTCTCATCACTTCTCCGGCGGGCGAAGAAAAGCACCTCATCACGACGGTTTACTCCGTCGCCGACTTAGCCGGATCCGAAGATACGGTCGACTACGATGAGTTGACGACGATGATCACCGGTTCGGTCGATCCCGATTCGTGGCGCGAGGCGGGAGGAGGGGTCGGCACGATCGCGAGAATCTCCGCCAAGAAGGCGCTCGTGATTACACAAACCTATACGAACCACCGTGCGATCGCTTCGATCTTGCGGCAATTGAGCGAAAAATAAGACCCCTTGCGCGAGAGACGAAGCAGCAGGAACTGCGAAATCGCAGGCGATAGACGATGCCGGTCGGCGCGACGATCGCTTGCGAGCGAGTATCCGCGACCCTAAACGGCGGTCGCCATCTCTTTGAGTTGCAGGGTGGCGCGCTGCTGTTCTTTCTCTAAGAACGTTCGCCCCTTCTTCACGTTGATATGGTCCCACGGTAGGCGATCCATCAACGGGTAAGGGCGGTGCAGCGTCACGTTCGGATCGAGGCCGAGTTCGCGCATCGCCGTCCACCAGCGCTCGGCGTCGAAATGCTCGTACCAACTCTCGAGCCGGGCCCCGCTGCGCCAAGCTCGCTCGATCACATCGCCGATGCGCCGATCGCCGCGGCTGAGCACTCCTTCGAGCATGCTCACTTCGACGTCGGTGCATTTCAACTTCACGGCTTTCACGTTTTGCCGTTGCCGCAAATACTTGTGCGCCCAGGCGAAGTATTCGCGCGTCTGCATGCCGTTCCATTGATAAGGGGTGTGCGCCTTGGGAACGAAATTCGACACGCTCACCGTGACCGGCGCGTTGCGGCCGTTTACCTCGCGGCCGATCCTGGAGATCGTCTCCCCCATGTCGATGATGCCGTCGAGATCGATCTGCCTTTCCCCGGGCAGCCCGATCAAGAAGTAAAGTTTTACATGCGTGTAACCGTTGGCGAATGCCGAACGACAACCTTCGAATAGGTCTTCGTTCTTGATCTTCTTGCGAATCTGTTCGCGCATGTCGTCGCGAGCTACCTCGGGAGCAAGCGTAAGCCCGCGATTGTCTCCTTCGATCAAGGTCGTGAGCGCCTTCAGTTGCTCGTTCACGCGTAAGCTCGGCAGCGCGATGCGAACTCCGAGCGGCACGAACGTCTCATGCATTCGACGAACGAGTTGCTCGAAGTAGGGATAGTCGCTACTGGAAAGCGAAAGGAGCGAGACCTGATCGATGCCCGTGTTGCGGTACATCGTCAGGGCCGATTCGACGATATTCTCGACGCTGCGAATTCGCAGCGGCCGTTTGATGACCGTGCTCTGGCAGAAACGGCATTGCCAGGGGCAACCGCGCATGATTTCCACCGCAATCCGATCATGCACGCACTCGGCATACGGCACGATCGGCGCCAGGGGCAACACGGCGTTTTCCAAATCGCCGATCACGGATGGCTCGATCGTCGCTCGGGCTTCGCCGCGCGTCGGGCGCAGAGATTGAAACGTGCCGTCGTCGGCATAGCGAGCTTCGTAAAATCGAGGAACGTATGCGAACGGCAAACGGGCGGCTACCAAGGCCAACGCTTCTTCGCGCTGCAACTGACCGAGCGAACCGGATGCAGGAGGGGCACCGCCGAGAACCTCATCGCAAGCATCAAGCCAAGCGTCGCACGCCATCGGCAGTGAAGGCTCGCCGTCACCGGTGATGAAGAGATCGATGAACGGAGCCAGCGGCTCGGGATTTTGCGTGCAAGGGCCGCCGGCGATGACGAGCGGATGTGCGAGGGTTCGCGATTCGCCACGGAGCGGGATGCCGCCGAGGTCGAGCATCGTCAGAATTCCGGCGTAGCTGATCTCGTACTGAAGCGAAAAGCCGACGACGTCGAACTCGGCCAGCGGCGTGAATGTTTCGAGCGAGTAAAGAGGCAGCCCTTCGGCGCGCAGCCGTTCCTCCATGTCGAGCATCGGAGCATAGCTCCGTTCGCAGGCCCAATCGTCGCGCTGGTTCATCAGCGTGTAGAGCACCTGCATCCCTTGGTTGCTCATCCCGATCGTGTATAAATCCGGGAATGCTAGGCAAAGCTTGCCGCGTACCGTGCGATGATCTTTCGCCACGCTGTTGAGTTCGCCGCCGGCGTAAGCGATCGGGTTCTGAACCCGAGTCAAAACGCGACGATCGACGAGTTCTTTGAGCGCGTGGTTGAACATCCCATCTGCTTTCGGCCGGCGGACCTATCGAAAACCCAAGGCGTAGTTACAAGGCATAAGTATCGCAAAACGTCGTCGGCGGCAGTAGAGGAATTGTCGGCTGCCGCGAGGCGATATGCTATGCTGCCGTGGCTCGTTCGGTTTCACGCATAGCCCAATCGACGCATAGCACGGAGCGGCGTTCATGTGTTCCTCCTCAGTATGGATCTTGAGATTTCTCGCACTACTTTCGGCTTGTTCAAGCCTCGGCAGCCATACGATGCTGCACGCGCAAACAAGCACGTCGGACTTTAAGATTCAGCGCGATCGGATGGTGCGCGACGAAGTAGCCGGTGCCGGAGTCAAGAACGAACGGGTACTCGATGCGATTCGCAGTACGCAACGGCACGAGTTCGTCAACTTCCGCGATCGGGCGATGGCTTACTACGACATGGCGCTGCCGATCGGCGAAGGGCAAACGATCTCGCCGCCGTTCATCGTGGCCTACATGACCGAGCAACTCGATCCGCAACCGACAGATAAGGTGCTCGAGATCGGCACCGGCAGCGGCTACCAAGCGGCGGTGCTTAGTCCGCTGGTAAAAGAAGTCTACACGATCGAAATCGTGGAGCCGCTAGGGCGGCAAGCGGCACGCGTGCTGCAGAAGTTGCAATACAAGAACGTGTTCACGAAGATCGGCGACGGCTTTCAAGGCTGGCCCGAAAAAGCTCCGTTCGACAAGATCATCATCACTTGCTCTCCCGAAAAAGTACCGCAACCGATCGTGGATCAACTGCGTGAGGGAGGGCGAATCATCGTGCCGCTCGGTCAACGCTATCAGCAGATGTTTTATCTGTTCGTCAAGAAAGACGGCAAACTCGTCAGCGAAGCGTTGCGGCCGACGCTGTTCGTGCCGATGACCGGCAAAGCCGAGGCGCAGCGCGAAGTGAAGCCCGATGCGCTGCACCCGACGTTGGTCAACGGCAGCTTCGAGACTTCGTATTTGGAAAACGAAAAAGAAGTGCCGCAGAATTGGCACTATGTTCGACAAGCGACCCTCGTGGCCGATGAAAAAGAGGCCCCGCAAGGGAAGCAATTCATCGTCTTCAAGAATGCGGAGCCGGGCCGAGGTTCGCAAGCACTGCAAGGTTTCGCAGTCGACGGCAAGCAGGTTCACACGATCGAACTGAGCTTTCAAGTTCGCGGAACCGACTTGCGTCCCGGCACGCGCCGCGATGAAATGCCTCTGGCGACGGTGACGTTTTACGATGAACGCCAAGACACAGTCGGCGAACGAGCGGTCGGCCCGTGGCGCGGGTCGTTCAAATGGCAACAAGAAACGACGGAGCTCGACGTGCCGCTGCGCGCGAAGACGGCGATCGTCCGCATCGGGCTACTAGGTGCGCTCGGCGAGATCGCCTTCGACGGGGTGCAGGTACGCGCCGTCGAAGGAAAGAAGAAAAAGTAAGCGGGAACGACGTCAGGCGGCGAGATTTAGAAACCGCCGCGCCGTGGCACGCTTGCGGTTTCGCGAGCCCCCCTTACTTACACTCTTTCTCAATAAACGCCGCGGCCCGCTTTTGCATCTCCTCGGCAGGCACCTCTTCGATGTGCGTGGCGATCGTCCAGACATGGCCGAACGGATCGGTGAGCGTAGCCGATCGGTCGCCGTAGAATTGGTTCTGCAAAGGTTTTTTGATTTTCGCTCCGGCAGCGATCGCCGCCTCGACCTGAGCGTCGACGTTCTCGACGTAGAACATCATTGAGACCGGCGTCCCTCCGAGCGATTCGGGACCGCGAAAGCCCATATCGGGAAACTCATCGGCGAGCATGATTACCCCCTCGCCGATCTTCAATTCGGCATGACCGATCATCTCGCCGGGGCCGGCGATCCGCATTATTTCCTGCGCACCGAAAGCACGCTTGTAAAACTCGATCGCCTTTCCCGCCTCACGAACGATTAGGTAAGGAGTGACGCCGCGAAAGCCTGCGGGCACCGGAAGAGCTTTCATAACTTCAATTCCTTAAGCGGAAGTTGCCTGGAAGCGACGGCATCGCTCTCCATTCGTCGACCAGGGCCTCGCGCTGCGAGCACGACCGGTTCGACCGGTCAAAGTAATGATTGGTGCATGCCGGCGTCAATGAAAGTCGATTCACTTCGGTCGATGGTCGCGGTGCCGGCAACGCATTGCTTGCCGGCACCGAAAAAACAATTTCTCGCCTACTGTTAGTTTCCGAGAACGAACGACGAATCGCACCCGTAGTCTCAAAGAGTTGGAGCGGTCCAAAGTTCATTTCGCCAAAGTGTCCGGCATGGTGGGGGGTGCGCTAACGAAGAGGGCTGAATCGAAGAACGACTTCAAAGCCTTGAAGAAGATGCCGGACCTGGCAACATAGGCAATCTACACGAGGAGATTTTTGGTTCGATTTCAATGTCGTAAGTTCCGCAGCAGTCATTTCTTGCCAATCTAGGTAGTTGGCAAAGAGAGGTGCGAAAATCATGTTAGAATTCGTTGGATTTTCCCCGCCTCGATGGAGATAATTCGATGGCTTACGGGGATGATGAACCGCGATGCCGTGGCTCACTGCAGGAGGCCTTAACAAAGCTTATGCCTCTGCTACACGCGCCTTGCAACATGTCGGCCCCCAGATTCCGTCCTTCGATCGGTTCGACGACTTTTAAGTTCGGCCTGTTTGATCGGGCCCATTGAGTTTGCGGACCGTTGAGTTCGGCAGTTTGCAAGTTTTAGAGCGGTTCTCACAGTTAGATGTTTCCTGTTACGGCGCTCCGCTAGCGGACGCCTCACCGAGTGAACTAACCCCGATTTGAATCACTAACCTGTCCGGCCGGTCCGGCGTCGCGGCTTCGTGTCTTGCGCGTGTTCCGGTTCGTAGCTCGCGGTCACAATTACCGCGGGCCTTTTTTTGCCGACAAACTGAATTTTTGAGGAGTAGGCTTTGTACGACGCACTGTTAGACGACTTGGATGACGAAGAAACGCCGAGCGCGGATGAAGCGGCGGAATTAGTCGACAAGGACGAGGCGGTAGACGAGCTTACGGAGGAGGAAGATCTTCCTTCCGAAGAACTCGAAACCGAGCCTGATTTAAAGTCGGACGATGCCCTTCTGGCGACCGACGACAACGAATCGTGGTCCGACGACCCGGTTCGGATGTATCTGACGCAAATGGGTGAAATCCCGTTGCTCACGCGTCAGCAAGAAATCGCGTTGGCGAAGCAGATCGAAATCACGCGGGCCCGCTTCCGTCGGAAGTTGCTTGAGTGCGATTTCGTGATTCAAGACGCGGTTCGCATTCTGCAACGGGTCCACAACGGCGAGTTGCCGTTCGATCGGACCGTGCAAGTCTCGGTGACCGATCACTTGGAAAAAGAGCAGATCATGGGGCGCTTCCCGCACAACCTGCGGACGCTCCAAGTGTTGCTCAAGCGGAATCGCAAAGACTACCAAACGGCCGCCGCAAAAAGCTCGAAGTCTTCGGAGCGCCGCGCCGCTTGGTGCCGCCTCGGGCGTCAGCGTCGCCGTGCGGTGCGCTTAGTCGAAGAGCTTGGCTTGCGCACGCAACGGATCGAACAAAAGATCCGCACATTGGAAGAGTTCAGCCGTCGAGTCGATGAGCTCAAAGCGAAGATTCTCGCCAACAAGGCTGCGAAGGGCTCGGTCGACGAACGCCATAAGCTCGTCTCCGACTTTCGTAAGATTCTCGTCGCCTGCCAAGAAACTCCGACGAGCTTGCGAAAGCGCGTCGCGTATCTCAAGGCGACCTACACGGAATACCAACGCGCCAAGCGAGGTCTTTCGGAAGGCAACTTGCGGCTCGTCGTCTCGATCGCCAAAAAGTATCGCAACCGCGGTTTGAGCTTCTTGGATCTGATCCAAGAAGGAAACGCCGGTTTGATGCGGGCCGTCGACAAGTTCGAGTATCGCCGCGGATTCAAATTCTGCACGTACGCTACGTGGTGGATTCGCCAAGCGATCACGCGAGCCGTCGCCGACCAAAGCCGGACGATTCGTATTCCGGTTCACATGGTCGAGACGATGTCGAAGGTGCGCAACGTCTCGCGGAAGTTGCTGCAAGAGCTCGGTCGCGAGCCGACGATCGAAGAAACGGCTCGTGCGGCCGGTGTGCCGACGGAAGAAGCTCGCCGCGTATTGGCGATGAGCCGCTTCCCGATCTCGCTCGATCGTCCGGTAGGCAACAGCGAAGACAGCCACTTCGGCGACTTGCTCCCCGACGGCACGGTCGAAAGCCCGGCCATCGGCGCCGCGCAGGAAATGCTCCGCACGCGGATCAACAAGGTGCTGAAGTCGCTGAGCTACCGCGAACGCGAAATCATTAAGCTCCGCTACGGTCTCGGCGACGGCTACAGCTACACGCTTGAAGAAGTCGGCCACATCTTCAAAGTGACCCGCGAACGCATTCGCCAGATCGAAGCGAAGGCCGTGCGTAAGTTGCAACAACCGAGCCGAGCCGCGGAGCTTTCGGGCTTCCTCGACTAAGCATAGCAAAGCTCGTAATAACGAAGACTCAAGCGGGCCGCGGAGCGAATGCTCCGCGGCCCGCTTTGTTTCGGAGCTTTGAAGCCCACTTGCTCGAACGAAACAGCCGTAGGTGACAACCACATGCCGATGCTACAATGATGGCATGACTCCTAAGATCACGAGCGAACAACGCGAAGCCCTCAAACAAGACGGTGGCTACCCGGTGCCGGTCGAAGACGACCAGACGCATCAGTTGTATTTTCTGATCGACAAAGCGACGCTTGATACGCTGCGGCAAGATGCCGATCGCGAGGCGATCCGGCAAGGGATTTCGGACATGGAAGCGGGCCGGGTTCTCACACTTGAGGAACTCGACGCCCGCATTCAGTCGAAGCTTCGTCGGTCGCAAACGGCATGACGTACACCGTCGTCGTCACCGAGCAGGCCGCTCGCGAGATGGAGGATGCCGCGACGTGGTGGGCACGTGAGCGCTCCGTCGAACAGGCTGAACGCTGGTACGCCGGCATACGTTCTGCCGTTTCCATGCTGACGGAGATGCCTGAGCGTTGTCCCTTGGCGGCAGAGCATGTCGACTTCCGTTATGCATTGCGAGAATTGTATTACGGCCTCGGATCGCGGCCGACGCATCGTGCGGTCTTCACGATCGTGAAACAGACAGTGATCGTGCTCGCGGTACGCCACTTTGCACAAGACACCCTGCGCGCCGGCGACATCTAAACCCGGTGATGCCTAAGCCATGACGCCGCTCCCGCCCGTCATCACGCTCACCACCGATTTCGGTGCCGATAGCCCTTACGTGGCACAGATGAAGGGCGTCATTTTGTCGCTCAACCCTGCGGCGAGGATCGTCGACGTTACGCACTCCGTTCCGCCGCAAGATATTCGCCAGGGAGCGTGGACGCTTGCGGAAGTTGCCCCGTTTTGGCCGCCGGGCACGATCCACATCGCCGTCGTCGACCCCGGCGTGGGAACCGATCGCGAGCTCGTTTGCGCGGCGATCGGCGAGGCGTGGTACCTTGCCCCCGACAATGGGTTACTCAGTCGCTTGGCGATGGCGCGGCCCCCCTCTACAATCATCGCGTTGGAAAGCCGGCAGTTCCGGCTTTCACCTGTTTCGAATACGTTTCACGGTCGCGATATTCTGGCACCTGCCGCTGCGCATCTGAGTCTTGGGCTCGATCCGCATCGCCTCGGCCCGACGCTCGACCGCTTGATGGAAATCCCTTGGGCCGAGGTCAGCTTCATGCCGGGTAAGATCAAAGGGACCGTCCGCTCGATCGACTCGTTCGGCAACCTCATTACCGACGTCGCCGCCGACAAGCTCACCGACGTGCCGACCGAGCCCGACCGCGTGCGCATCCGTTGCGACGAGCATGAGACGCAAGGCCTGTTCAAGACATATGCCGATCAACCTCCGATGACGCTCGTGGCCGTGATCGGTTCGAGCGGCTACCTCGAACTGGCGATCGTCGGCGATAGCGCGGCCATCATGCTCGGCGTCCGTGCCGGGGCGCCGATCAGCGTCGAATGGTAATCGGGCCATGCTAGAAGGCCTCTCTTCGGACCCGACGCGGAAGCCCTCGCGCGACGATCTGCTCCGTTGGGATCGCGAACACTTTTGGCATCCGTTCACGCAGATGGCCGAATACGAGCCGTTGGTGATCGAGCGTGCCGAAGGCTGCACGCTTTACGATCTCGACGGCCGCGCCTATCTCGACGGCGTGAGCAGCCTCTGGTGCAACGTCCACGGCCATCGTCACCCGAAACTCGATGCCGCGATTCGAACACAGCTCGACCAAGTCGCCCATACGACGGCTCTCGGAGCTTCCCATGTTCCGGGCATCCTGCTCGCCAAGCGGCTCGTCGATCTTGCTCCGGCGGGCTTGCGGCATGTCTTTTTTTCCGATGCCGGGGCGACGGCCGTCGAGGCGGCTTTGAAGATGGCGTTTCAATACTGGCGTCAACGACGCGATCCCAAGCCGGAGAAAACCTGCTTCATCGCGTTTACCGATGCTTACCATGGCGACACGCTGGGGAGCGTCAGCGTCGGCGGCGTAGCCCGATTTCATGCGATGTTCGAGCCGCTCTTGTTCGAGACGCTTCGGCTGCCGGCTCCACGCACCTATCGGCTGCCCGAGGGAATCAAGCCGGAAGAGGCGTGCGACCATTATCTGGCGCAGGTCGAAGAGTTGCTCGAGCGTGAACACCATCGCACGGCGGCGCTGATCGTCGAGCCGCTGGTACAGTGTGCCGCCGGGATGCTTATGCATCCGGCCGGCTTTCTACGCGGGCTGCGAGACCTTACCCGTCGCTTCGACGTATTGCTGATCGCCGATGAAGTGGCCGTGGGCTGCGGGCGCACCGGAAAGATGTTCGCCTGCGAACATGAAGCGGTCGTGCCCGACTTATTGTGCCTCGCCAAAGGTCTGACCGGCGGTTACCTGCCGCTGGCCGCGACGATGGCTACCGATGAGATTTGGGAAGCGTTTCTGGGTAAATCGCAAGACTCGCGCCAGTTTTATCACGGCCATACTTATTGCGGCAACCCGCTCGGAGCGGCCGTCGCTCTCGCCTCGCTCGATTTGTTTATCGAAGAGCGCGTATTCGAGCAGTTGCCGGAAAAGATCTCCCGCATCGGATTGCATCTGGAACGGATCGGCCAAAGCCCTCACGTCGGCAATGTGCGCCAACGCGGCATGATCGGTGCGATCGAATTAGTTCGCGATCGGACGACGCAGGAGCCCTATGCATGGGAAGAACGACGCGGCATGGCGGCCTGCCTGGAAGCTCGACGGCATGGCGTGCTACTCCGACCGTTGGGAGATGTCATCGTCGTCATGCCCCCTCTGGCGATGAAGCTGGGAGAGATAGATCGACTCATGATCGCGATCGAGCAAGGAATCGCCGTCGCGACCGCATGAGCAATTGGTTAGGTTCCCGAACGACCTTGTGTCCATCGGCCGAAGCTGCGATACGATTCCGCCTCTCAGATCGATGCTTGACAGTGCAAGCAGCCCGCGGAAAATCCCCGCGAGTTTCGGAAAATCGAACCTGGGCCGGCTGCGGTGCGTACCGTAGAATGCGAGCAATCGCAAATGGAGTCGGTTTTCATGCGGTGAGTGCGGGAGTGGGGAGCGATGGCGCGACGGACGCGAATCTTATTCGTCGGTGACTCGGTTACGGCGGGCTACGGCCTGGCCGGTGCCGCTTCGTTCGTCCAATTGACGACGGACCGCCTCACCGAGCGCGGCCTGCTGGTGGAGACTTGCACCGACGGTTTAGATGGTGCCGATAGCCGCTACTTGCTTCGCCGCTTCGATCGGATGGTCACGGGGCACGATCCCGATTGGGTCGTGCTTGCGATCGGGCTGAACGATGCTCGCCCGCCGCAAAGCCGCACTCCTTGCGAACCCGCTGATTTCGCCGGCAACCTGCTCGAACTCATCGACCGGATTCTTTCGATAGGTGCGCGGCCGGTGCTTGTCGTTCCGAATCCACGCTGGGACGGCGGAGCTCCGAAGTCCGCGGCCGAAGACCTAATGCAATCGTATGCCGCGGTCGTGCGAAGCATCGCCGAAGCGCTGATGCTGCCGATCGTCGATCTGCATCATGCCTTCATGCACGAGCCCGACGGCATGACGATGATTCCCGACGGCGTGCATCCCGACGCTCGGGGGCATGAGTTGATGGCCGATCTCACGACCGAAGAGCTATTGTCGTTGCTCGGTGCTCCGATGTCGCAATCCGCGGTCGCTTCTCAGCGACCTTTCGACGCGAGCTATTCGCGCGACCCTCGCCGTAACTAACGTCGCGAGTCTCTTACTGCGCGGCGCTCTTCGAACCATGCGGCGAGCCGCTAATGAGTTGCCCTTCCGGCAGCGGTCGGCCCGCGACGGTGAAGCCTCGCCGATAAAGATGCTCGCGTACGAGGCGATAATTCTCGAAGCTGTCGGGATACGCCCAGAGCGTGATCGTGTAGCGGCGCGGATCGAGATCGGCGAGCGCGTTCTGGAAATCGGAATTCTTCCGCATCGCGTCGGCCAGGGTCTCTCCCATGTCGTTGCCGACGGGCAGAAGCGCGAACTCGGTCGTCCGCACGATCGAGCCGCCGGGCGTCATGCTGTTGCCGTTTACTTGCCCGGCGACATCGACGCGCTCCAGCGTATAGCGCATCCGGAACCCACCGATCGGCCCGACCGATTCGGTGATCTCCGTCTGATCGCGTAACTTGCTGAGTTTGCTTTGCATTTCCCGCTTGAGCTCATCGATCAATTGATCGAGCGGAACCAACGTGATGCGTCCCCCTTTGATTTGGAAGTGCGCTTCGCGTCCGTACACGGTGCGACTGATCGGCGTCGGATACGTGCGGATCTTGATGACGTCTTTCGTCGGTGCGTAGACCAGCGCGTTGATTTCCGCTTCCAGTTGCGCCAGCCGAGATTGATCGATCAACACCGCTTGTTGCACTTCGAAAGTTTCTCGCGTTTCCGAGGCGAGCTTCGCTTTCTCTTCATCGAGAGCGGTTTCTTTCGACTTCACGGCAAAGGCCAAAGCGGCCCGCTCATCGTAGCGCTGCGATGCCAAGGCGTTGAGTTGCTTGGCGTTCTCGACGAGCTCGAGCGAATCTCGTTCTAGCTGCGCGGCTTGCAGGGTAAGAGCTTCGGCTTGGGCAGTTGCTTGGGTGTCGTCGACGACCGGGGCAGGGGCTTCGACGGCATTCTTCACCCGCAAGCCGACGACCATCACCAAGATAATGAGAATGCCGACCATGTTGGCGATGACGTCGAGAAACGAATCGCTGCCGAAGGATTCGGTCGCATCGACGGGAGGTGGTCTTTTCGACATCGCTGTTACCCTCTTGATACCTGCTACGGATCGAAGCCGAGTTCTCGACTAAACGTCCGACTACCGACGTCCCGTGGAAACCGGTTGCGCCACGGAGATTTGCTTCCCCGAGACTTCCAATCCGCTGCCGTCGAGCAATTGCTTTAATTCGTTGAAGCGCGCCGCACCGTCGGGGGCGACGTGAACGACCAGCTTCGGCTTCCAATACATCCCGCGTCCGGCGATGCCCCAGGTCGTCACTTGATCCCAAACCGTGGAGACGAGCGTATCGATGGAGTCCTCAGTCGGACCTTCCATCAAGATTTGCTTGTCGGGAATCCCCTTGTCGGAGAAGAGCGTCAGTTGATTACCCGAGCAATAAATCTGGATCGGGCGCGTGAGTGGAGTCGAGCGGCGTGCTTCTTCCGGCAGACCCCAATCTTTGCCTCGTTTGCGAGCCATGCTTTCCACATACTCGCCGGGCCCGGTCTGCTGTTGCGGCGGCGACATGTTCACCGATACGTTCTGAGGCGCTGAAGGATCTCCCATCGCACCGCTTCCGCTACCGCCTGCTTGCCCCGGTGTTCCAGGGCTTCCTCCCCCGGCGTTCGACGAAGCTCCATCGCCTGGTTGGCCCGCGCTGGTTCCGGCAACACCGCTCGACGCATTCGATCCCGAGCCCGATGCTCCGGCAGCGCCGCTTGGTCCGGAGTCGCCACCGCCGGCGACCGATCCATCGGGAGAGCCGCCGGCTCCGTTGCCCGATTGCGAGTCGCCGGTCGAGCGCGTACTGGAGTAACCGTTCGACGGAGCGGCGGCAGCCGAAGTATTCCCTGTTGCGCCAAACTGATTCGAGGGCGCTCCGGAGGTCATGCCGTCGCCGGTTCCTTGAGGGCCGCCGACGTATTGCGATGCTCCCGCGCTGCCGGGCTGACCATTACCTGGCTGACTGTTACCACCTGGAGAACCGAGCCCGGGGCCGCCGAGATTCGGGCCGCCTGAATTCGTCGCACCGGTGGGTAATACTTCCGTCGCAGGAACTCCGTTTCCGATTCCGCCGTTTCCATAACGATTGTCCGATGCGCCGCCGGTGAGGGTCGGCGATGCCGCAACGAGACCGCCCGCCGAGTTTCCGGGACCCGTGCCGTCGAGACCTTGGCCGATTCCCGGAGGAACGCTAGGAGTACCGGAACTGCTGTTTCCTCCGACGCCGGTGCCACGGCCATCGTTTCCGTTAATCGAAGCGAAGGGTGCGCCACCGGGTTGATTGGCGGAGTATCCGCCGCTTAAACCGTTGCCGCCACCGCCACCTGCCCGCGGACCACGATCGGCCGAATAGCGTCCGCCGCCTCGAGTCCCGTAGCGTTCGCCGCCGTCGCCACCATCGACTTGAACGACACCGCCGCCGGAAGGGGAGACCCGAAACGTGGCCTTAGGATTTTTGCCACGTAGGCTCGGCGCCGCGCGAGCGAGCATAACCTGACGTAGCCGAGCTTCTTCGACCGCTTTGGTCAGCATTTGCGACAAGAGCGGATCGGATGGGGGAAATTCAAGCGGCCAATTCTCATCGATCAATTCGTAGCCGAACTCCCCTTCCCAACTGCTCATGCCGGCGCGGGCCGCGTAGTACGATCCGATGCCGCTCGGCCGAACCAGCAGCAAAGGATAAGGCTGCTCTCCTTCGCGATAGCTTTCGCCGCGCGTGAGATACTCGCTTACCAAGCGGACCGCGACGGCGAGAGGATTCGAGGGGCCGAGCGAACCGCCGAAATCGGCTTCCGAGAATTTGATTCCTTCCGGCTGCAACACGATGGCATCGCCGCGACACTCGATATAAATGGGACGGCGGCGGGTACCGTTTTCACCGTCGTAGGGAACCACGGCAAACGCTTGCGGCTTCCGGCCGACCGCTTTCTCGGCGGCCAGCTTCCGTTCGGCTTCGGCGATCTTGCGGCGCAGTTCTGCCAGATCGGCCGCGACGCTACCACGGCCGGCGGCATCGCCCGAGGCCTGCGTTTTCAACAGGTCTTCCGCGGCCTCGAGATCGGCGAGTTGCTTCTTCAAGCGCGAAGCGTGCTCTTCCAGATGGCTGAGTTGCGCGCGGTCGCCGGCGACGTCGGCGAGCGTTTTCTCGCGCGACTTCGTCAATTGATCGATCTTCCACTGCAGGTCTTCCTCGCGGCGACGAATCGCTTCGAGGTCGACCTTCGGCTTCGCCGCTTCGGCCATGGCCGCTTCGGCTTGAGCCTTCGACTGACTCGCAATAAGCATCAGCAAGAGGACGAGCGCGCCCATCGTGCACAGCAATACGGCGAGAAAGGGGAAGAGCGAGACTCCGGTGTTGGCGCTCGGAGGGCGTCTCATGCAGCCTTACTCACGCTCGAGGAGTTTACGGGCAGAGAATACGAACCGGCAGGCGTGCTGATCCGTTCGAGCCGGGCATTCAAAAGATTGACCGCGCCCGTCAGGTTCATGAGCGTCTCTTGCAAGTGCTGCGACGCAGAGAGGGTCGTCAGGTTGCGCGAGAGAGCATCTTCCAATTGACGAACCTGTCCGGCACCGTTCACGATTTGCAACAGCGAATCGGCTTGGCGACGAAGCTCCAATTGTTGCGAGGCGTTGCTCGCAGCGCACGCCTCGAGGGCATGCTGCACCTGAAGCCAATGCTTTCGGTTCTGCTCGGCAGAGCCGTCTTCGATCGCCGTCATGTGCTTGCGATGCGTTTCCATGCTCCGGGCAAGCGCCTTGCCGAAGGCTTCTTCCAATTGCTCGCGCCCGGCGGAAGTGACCGATTCCCAACGCTCGTTAGATACGCTGATCGTGTGGTTCCAAATTTCGGCCTGACGTTCGACCGTGCGCTCGACGGAACTGATGACCGCCTCGGCCATGCGGCGAACGCCGTTGAGCTGCGGATCTTGCTCGCTGCCGGCCGGTGGGAAGCGGGGCGTGAGCATATCGTTGGCGCGGTTATCGACGTCGGACAATAAGCGAGCTTCTTGTTTGTCGATAAAGAACTGCCCGAACATCAGCACCATCGAAAGCGCCAGCGCGAGGGCCGTCGTATCGAATGCGACACCGAGGCCCGACGTGACGATGGGAAGCGAGTTTTCCAGCAGCTTCGGGTCGAGGCCGGCGATCGCGATCGTGATCCCGATGACCGTGCCGAGGAAGCCGAGAATCGGAATGGCCCAGATGATGATGCGAACCATCGCATACGACGAATGCGCGCGGCCGGCATCGACGTCGGAATAAAATCGAAGATCGTCTTGCAGATCGTCGGCCGAGCTTTTGCGACAGATCGCATCGAGCGTTTCGCGTAAGCGTCGAGGGAGATACGATTCGCGCGTCGAGGCGGGAAGGGCCTCGAGTTGCGTCAGCAAAGTGCGTGCTTCGACTTCGCAATCGCCGACCGGAACCGTTTCCTCGAACTTGACCTTGCCGATGTTCGCACGCTGCTCTGCGATATCGCCGGCTCGCAAGATGAGCTGCGCGAGCCCGATGAAGAACATGATCGTTTCGCAGTATTCGACCCAGTGACCGGCGAAGTAGCGACTGAAGAAAACATCGCTTAGCACGCCCGTATGGATGAGCGTGAAAAACCCGAGCGAGGCGAGCGAGCCCCACAGGATCGACGAACGAACGACGGCGAGGGCAAAACGATTGATTCGGCTCACGGCAATTCCTCCTGACACACTTCCGCCGGCAGTCATCGCTGCCGGCAAGATGCGGACTTAAACGCGCAAAACGACCGCGCAAACGAAGCTTCGCGGCGACGTCGTTAGAATCGGCACGACCCGCAGCGTTTATGAAGCGAAGTTTGCGGCTTACGACAAATTGAGGATTTGGGTCGAGCTTGATGTCGTGCCGGCAAGCCCAGCGTTCGGCAACCTCGCCGCATACGGAAAAGAGCACGTGATCGTTCAACCACTGCGAAAGTTCCGTACGTTACTAAGCCGATAGAGCTTGTCAGTGAACCTGCGCAACCGATTCATCATCGAGGTGCGAGCGTGGCACGCATGCACAACGTTTGAGAATGCCCTGGGAGGGGAAAAGCAGTCCGGTGCGCCGCGAGGCCCCGGACTGTTTTTTTTGCGCTCCATCAACGAAAGCAGCCGGCGTTCTTTGCGCCGGCTGCTTCGCATTTCTTGGTGCCGCCTAGCAGCTTAACACTGCTCGACGCCGGTGATCGATCTTAATTACCGCCTAGCGGCAATGGTGATGGTGGTGGTGACCGTAGCCGCCGCCGCGGTAGTAGCTACCGTAGGGAACGCCGCCGCCGCCGAATCCGTACGGGCTACCGTAGAAACTGCTGCTACGGTAATAGCTGCCGTAGCCACCACCATAGCCGCCGCCTCCATAACCACCACCGTAACCACCGTAGCCGCCATACGGCGAACCGTAGTAGCCGGGGCTTCCGCTATACAAACTGATTCCGAATCCTTGAGCGTTCGCGGATTGCGGAGCCGCAACTAAACAAGCTCCGATCAACACCGCAGGCACTACCAACATTTTCAATAAACGGGACATTGCATCTCTCCTAAGCTTTTCGCGACGACTTCGGCGCCGCGGCCGGCCAGCGTGCGAGTCCAACTCCCTAACACACGCGTGCTGTTTTTTCTTGTTCGGCCGTATCTTACGGACCTGAAAAGGGCTTAGCGTTGGCCCGAAAGAGCAAATGCAGAGTGCGTGCCGAAAGAGAGCGGCACGGGCCGGCATGAAGCCACAACCGATTTTGCAGATTGAGCTTACGATCGATTAGAGATTATCGATCGATCAAACGCGGCGATGAGATCCGCATGAATCACAGTCGCGAGATCGCGTCAGTTGTCGTCACTTCGAAGGCGCATACGTGGCGAAGCAATTCGGCGTTTCCCACAGAATCGACTCCACGATCGGGAAGCCTTGGCTCTTCGTGAAGTCGAAAATGAGCTTCGCGATGTTTTCGGCCGTCGGGTTACTGTCGAGCAGATAGATCGGCTCACCGATCGCGCGCAGCGTTTCGACCGCGGGATCGTCGCGATGCAGCAACATCCGATGATCGAGATTCACATCGATCCAGTTGCTCACGACCTTCTTGATGTCGGAGAAATCGAGCACCATCCCCCGGTTGTCGAGCGATTCGGCTTCGATCGCGATGATGGCTCGGCCGTTGTGGCCGTGCAGATACTTGCACTTGCCGTCGTAGTTCATCAACCGGTGGCCGTAGCAGAAATCGATTTGGCGAGTAACGCGAAACATACGACCGGAACTCCGAGAGTGGGCGAGACGATGAACCCGAATTGTAGCAAAACCACGCGACGATCGCGGCGTTGCGAGAATGCATGCCGACCGAATCGAAAGCGGCCGTGCTTCCGCTAACGAGCGGTCGCGGCGTAAGTCGTCGGATCGTCGATCCCGACCGAAGCGAAAGCTTGGCGTCGTTCGGCACACTTATTACAGCCGCCGCAATGGAATTCACCGACCGGCGCGATGCAAGAGAAGGTCAGATCCAACGGAAACGACCGGCCGAGTTGCATGACTTCGCTTTTATGCAGCGGAGCGAAAGGGCGCGAAAGCAGCAAATTTCCTGCGGTTGCGACGTTTAATACCGCTTGAAATCCCTCGAAGAATTCCGGCGTCGCATCGCTGAACGGATTCGACCCCAGCGGTGCCATCGCGAGCTCGTCGACACCGTTGAGGCTGCACCAGAGCGCGGCCTTGATGAGCAGCAAGGCGTTGCGACCAGGTAGATACACGGCGTCGTCCGAGGTCGAGCCGTCGGGCACCCCACGCCCCGTCACGCTCCAATGGTCGTGATAGACGTCCGTTAGAGGCATCTCCAGCACGACGAGCGGCCGCAGCTTTTCGCCGGCGAAATGTGCCAGCAGCCGCGTGAGAGCGGCAAGCTCGTGCCGTTCCCAAAAGAGCCCGGCCCGGATGTAGAACGGCTGTACCTCACGCCCCTTCTCCAACAGGTCGCCGAGCAAGATAGCGCTATCAAGACCGCCGCTTACGAGCAGCCCAACAACCGGCGATCGAGAGCGAGAAATCATGCAGACACCCGGAGCAAGCGTAAGTGGAACCGGAGAGGGGGCGGAGCAAGCAGCCGATCCTTCGGGTTTACTCGATTGTAGATGCCGAACCGAAGATGAGTAGTAGCTCTCTCGTTCTCACACTTCCAAGCGACATCGGCCTCTTAACTTGGCTCGCAAGCTGGCCTTGCCGGAAAAGGGGGCCAAAACTAGAGTAGCCGCCCCTCTGGATAGTCGACGGTTAACAGCGGTTTTCGAGGTCGCACGGGTAGCCTGTAGGGGCTGTACCCGTTAGACGCTAAAACCGTCTGCCGAAAACACTTAAACGGTCGAATTATCTTGAATTGGGTAAGAGGGCTTTTAGAATGAACAAGCGTAAGGGCTCCAATTCCCCTTATCGTCACAGCTTTTAGGTTACAATATGAAAGCTGCGGTAATTGGGGCGTTGCTTGGCACCGTTCTTACGGTAGTGGTCGTAGGGGTTATGCCGGTTGGGACGCCGGTTCGTGCTGAAAACAGCGCGGGCTGGCATCCGGGATCGGCATCGGATCTCGTCACGTCGATGGCGACCGTGGCGGAGAATCGTCAACTCGTAACGGTCATCGATCCGAAGACGCGTGTGCTCGCCGTCTATTTAATCGATGGCACGACGGGCGAGGTATCATTGAAGAGCGTTCGCGCTTTCCAGTGGGATTTGCAGTTAGCGGAATTCAACGGAACGAGTCCTCTACCAAGAGAGATTCGCTCCTTGGTCGAACAACACAGATAGCTCCGAGAGGCGGTTGATCCGCGCTCGGAGCCCAACAGCGGTGCCGTGCGAAGGATTGCAGGCTACGGAGTTTATTTTCGTCTATGGCCAAGCTCATTACGCAAGAAGAAGCGGCGCAATTGCTCGGGGTCTCCTCGGCCGACGTCAGCGATATGCGGCAGCAGCAGCAACTTTACGGCGTCCGCGACGGCGGTGCCTGGAAGTTTAAGCAAGAAGACGTCGAACGCTTAATTGAAGAGCGTGCCGCCGGCACAGCGGCCTCGGGCATCGATCTTCCGGTCGATCTCGACCTGGACGGCCCAGGCAGCCAGATCGTTTTGAGCGAGTTCGAGCTCGGCGACTCCGGTCCCGGTTCGAGCACCGTGATCGGTTCGTCGAAGAAACCGAACAGCGATCTCGACATCGTCGACTCCGGCCTGAATCTTAACGATTCCGGACCGATCGTTCCCATGGCTATGAAGCCCGCACCGAAGCCGAAGGCTCCCGAAGCGGACGACGCCAGCGTGTTCGGATCGGGCAGCGGCTTAGATCTTCTCGCGAGCGATGTACGCTTGGCCGACCCGAATAGCTCGAACGTCCTTTCCGGTTCCTCGGACGTTGGGCCGGCCGCCGGTCGCACGATGTTGACCGCCGAATTAGTCGACAAGCCGCTCGACTCCTCCATCAAGCTCACGCTCCGTGATACCGAAAGCGTGTTCGGCGATCCCGGTAGCGATGTGACTCGTAATCTCGGCGGCAGCGGCATCAACCTGCTCGACCCTAAAGACAGCGGCATGCTGCTCGACGATCTCGACCTGTCGGGTGCGAGCGGCATCTCCCGCATCGGCGGCGACACCGAGCTAAAAGGGGACGACGACTTCCTGTTGACCCCGCTTTCCGAACAAACCGACGACACGACCGATAGCGGTTCGCAAGTCATCGCGCTCGACGGCGACTTCGGCGACGACGCAACCGCCACGTTGCTCGCGGGTGAAGTTCCCGGCTTGAGCGCCGTTCTCGAAGGCGAAGGATTCGGCGGAGGAGGATTCTCTCGCGCCGGAAATGCAGCTATGGCCGGGCCAAGCTTCGGCTCGGTGCCCGACACGCGCTTCGGCATCGGCTCCGTGGCGACGCTAGGCCTTTGCTCGATCGTCATGACGCTCACCGGCATCATGATGTACGACATCATTCGCAACATGTGGAGTTTCGATAAGCCGCTCCCCGTCGACAGCACGCTGATGGACATGATTTTAGGACGACGCTGATCTACGGCACGATGAGAATGGCGCGGTGAGAACAAGGATGAACCTGCGGCGTGAAAACGGCGCCGGTTGAAGGGGCTCCGATCAAGGACGATCGGGCTCGTAGTTCGAAAGGAATCGAACGATGAAGAACTTGCCGTTACTTTCGAAACCGATCTACGAGCGCGTCGCATTCGGCCCGCGGCGCTTGCTTCCGACGGCGATCATCTCTGCGCTTTGCGTTTGCGGCTGCGCGTACGTTCCTAAGACGCAGTACAACGCCTGCGAAACGCAAGCTCGCATTCTTAACGAACAATCGAAGGCGCAACTCGCTGAAATCTCCAATCTCAAGACCCACAATCGGAAGCTGGAAGATCAACTTCTTCAAACCGAGAAAGAGCTTGCGGCCTCACAAGTTCGCTCCGACTCCGATCGCAAACGCGTAACGAACTTTCAGGTCGAACGCGAAAAGGTGCAGGAACAAGTCGACGGTCTGGTGCGCGGCGCGAAACTGACGGGCATCGTTCCGGTCCGCGACGACGACGTCGAGCGTCTCGCCAAGCGTTTCCCACTCCTACGCTTCGACGCCCCGACCGGCGCCTACAAGCTCGACGCCGATCTCATGTTCGACGGACCTGCGTCGCGAATCGCCGGTGAATCGGAAAAGCTGCTCACCGAGTTCGCACAGCTTTGCACGCAGCCCGAAGCCCGCGATTTGCGGATCATGATCGTCGGCCGTTCGAGCAGCGCCGCCCCTCAAACCGCTTCCGTGCCTGCCGGCAGTTCCGCCGCAGTCGATGGTCATCGCTTAAGCGCCGAGCGAGCTTTGGCCGTGGCAGATTTCCTTCGCAAGGTGGGGCTCCGTCCGGATCAGATCGGCGTGAGCGGATTGCGCAGCACCGTCGACTCGTCCGGTTCCGCAGTGTCCGGCAAGGGTTCTTCGCAACGGGTCGAAATATTCGTCATGGGTAAAAAGACGCCGATCGTCGGCTGGGACGAATCTCTCGGCGTCGATCGCCGCTAGCCGAACCGCTTGCGCGCATCCCGGCCATCGCCGGCCCACCCCTTCGACGGCCGCCACGCTTCGGCATCTTCCGGCCGTTAGCCGCTGTACGAACCCGAGTACGGCGCTCTATAATGACGGGCACGAAAGCCTAGCGGCTGATGTCGTTTTCCCGATCGAAATCGTTCGGAGAAACCGAAGTTTCATGGTCCGCTAACGCCATCTCTTACGACGCCGTCGCCGACCCCCTTTTCGCTTGAAACACCGACGGCTTTTCGTAGCGAGAATCCCTCCCGCCTTCCGCTTGCCCACCGAACGATCGCCGTATTTAGGTCGCCGCCCCATCGACCGGCTTAGGAGCCGCGTGTGAATTTTCTCGTCGTACCGTACCATCGCTATTCCAGGCCGCTGGCCGTCGGGCTTCTCTGCGCATCCTGCTTCGTCGGATGTAACAAAGCAGACGATGTCGAGACCTATACCGTTACGCGCGAGTTCGAACAGGAACGACGCCAACTCGTATTCCCTCAGGGAACGAAGCATGAGTCGACCGCCCCGACCCCTGCAGAGCCGGGCCGACTGATCGGTGTGCTTCTGCCGCACGATGGTCAGATGTGGTTCTTCAAGATGCTCGGCCCCGATGAAGCGGTGAAGCGTCACGTCGAACAAGTGAAGGCGTTCGTCGCGGCGGTGAAGTTCGAGGGGAACAAGCCTGTTTGGTCGGCTCCGAAAGAATGGTCGGAACAGCCGGGCAACGCGATGTCGTACGCGACGTTCGTGGTCGACGCCGCTCTCCCCACCATCAAGCTCGTCGTTTCGGAATTTCCGGGCGAGCAAGATTTGGCCGACAACGTGAATCGCTGGCGCGGCCAACTCAAGCTTCCGCCCCTCGGTGCGGAAGAAGCACGCAAAGCGGCCATTCCTCTGACGACCGCGGCCGGTCCTGCCCTATGGGTCGAACTCACCGGCATACTCTCCGCTTCCTCCGGGATGCCGCCGTTTGCCGGCGGAGGCAAAGTCGCCGGCCCTATCGATCCAGGCAACGGCACGCTTCCCGCCGGACACCCGCCGGTCGATCCCGCCGCGAACATGCCCAAGCCAGCCGGAGGCCCGGCGGCCGCCGGTGCCGAGGGCCCGGTGAAGTACGAACTCCCGACGGGCTGGACCCCGTCGCCGCCGAGCAACTTCAATATCGCGGCCTTCAGCGTCGTCGAGGGTGCCGAGAAGCTTCG
This sequence comes from Planctomycetia bacterium, assembly GCA_021413845.1. Taxonomy (NCBI): domain Bacteria; kingdom Pseudomonadati; phylum Planctomycetota; class Planctomycetia; species Planctomycetia bacterium. The sequence continues at coordinate 60,271 of JAIOPP010000020.1, forward strand.
CATCACGGTGAGCGAAGCGCAGGGCGACCTACTCTCGAACGTGAATCGTTGGCGTGTCGACCAACTCCAATTGCCGCCGCTCGACGAAGAACAACTCAAGACCGCGACGACGAAGATGAAGGTCTCCGGTCTCGATGCCGACGTCGTCGAGTTGATCGCTCCGGCCGGCAACGGCCCGCAACGGGCTATTTTCGGCGTGATCGCTAAGAAGTCGCCGACGAGTTCTTATTTCATCAAGCTCATGGGAGACGCGCCGCTCGCACAACGCGAACGAGAGCGGTTCATGAAGTTTGTCGCTTCCATCCGATTCGATCGATAACGCGGAGTGCGTGCGATGGCCCTGGATCTTTCTTACAAGCAACCTGCGACCGACACGGCCGAGCGCGTGCGCACTCGAGCGTCGACCGGCCCGTGGTCGACGGTCCGCGCGGTGCTCATGCCGCTCGCCTCGATTAAGTTCACGATCGTGCTGTTTGCGCTCTCGATCTTTCTGGTGTTCACCGGAACGCTCGCGCAGACCAAAGAAGACGTTTGGCAGGTGATTCATCATTGGTTTCGGGTCGATCCGCGCTATCTCTTCACCGACGCGTTCCCTTGGATCAATCCCCGCGAATTGTTCGTGCGCATTCCGCTCGACATCTTCTGCATCGATATGTTCTGGGGAGATAACCCGCCGCAAACCAACTTAGGCCTCTGGTTTCCTCGGGGCTGGTTCATCGGCATGCTGATGTTCGTCAACTTGTTGGCGGCGCACACCGTGCGCTTCTCGATTCAAGCCAAGGGAACCCGCTTGTTCGCCGGCCTCGGCGTGATCGCGCTCGGCTGCTTTGCGACTTGGCTCGCGATCGAAAGCGGATCCAGCGACGACGGCATTCTCGAAGGAGCCGTCATCGAGTGGGAAACGCTTTGGAAGCTGATGCTGCTCGCGCTCACGGCGACCACGTTCGCCGCAGGAGCCGCCTTCTTTCTTCTGCAACGACATCGAACGGTCGAACGCTGGGCTGCAGCGACGACAGCCGTCGTTTGCGGCGGCGTGCTCGCCTATGCGCTCGTTCAGGGTGAGATGCTGATCTATCCCGATGCGATGCGGATTCTTTGGCAACTCATCAAGGCCACCGGTGCCGGGTTGATTCTGCTCGCGGGTTGTTGGATGGTTTTCAAGAAGCGTGCGGGCATCGTGCTGCTTCACGGCGGCATCGGCTTGATGTTCCTCCACGAGTTCGTCGTCGGCATGTGGCACAAAGAAGGGCAAATGCCCATCTTCGAAGGAACACGCAGCAATTGGGTGCAAGACATCCGCACGGTTGAGCTCGCTCTGATCGAAGAGGGCCCGACGGACGACAAAGTCACCGTCGTTCCGCAACGTTTGCTCGAGCAAAAGGGAACCGTGACGAGCGAGCGCCTCAAGGAATTGCCGTTCGAGATTCGGATCGTCGAATACTTCAAGAACTCGAAGTTTCGCACGAAGGGGCCGTTCGAGAAGACGCTCGCCACGGCCGGGCTCGGCACCGAGATGACGATCGACGAGCGCCCGATCGTGACCGGGACGGATGCCGGAAAAGAGACCAACCTTCCGGCGATCTTCGTGGAGTTCATCTCCAAATCGGCCGACCATAAATCTCTCGGCACCTACTTAGTGGGCATCGAGTTTTGGCTCGTCGATTGGCAACTCGGCGTCCTCCCGCCGCAAACCGTCGAGGTCGACGGCAAGAACTACCTCATCGAGCTTCGCCACCAGCGCACCTATAAGCCGTACGTCATCGAGGCCAAAGAAGTCAAGCAAGACCGCTATCTCGGCGGTGAAAAGACGAAGAGTTATTCATCGCTCGTGCATGTCATCGACAAAGAACGGGACATCGATCGGGGCGAGTTGATCCGCATGAACAGCCCGATGCGGTTCGCCGGCGAGACGTTCTACCAGAGCGGCTATAGCGAAGCGGGTCGTAAACTGACGACGTTGTCGGTCGTGGAAAACTCCGGCTGGATGTTGCCGTATGTTTCGTGCATGATCGTCGCCGTCGGCATGTTGGCGCAGTTCGGCATCGTGCTGCTCCGCTTTCTCTCGCGACAACAAAAGCCGGGCGACGAACTCAAGGCTCCCGCTGATGCTCGCTCGAAGATCGCGGCGCCGAAATCGGAACGAGAAGAACCGGCGACCCGCAAGCAGAAAGGCAAAGCCGCTTTTTCCGCGCCGCCGCCGATGGCCCACGAAGAGAAGTCCTCGTTCCGCAGCCGCTACGGCATCGCCATCGCCGTGTTGCTGCTGGTCTCGTTGTTCGAAGCCAACCTGATCCGGCCACCGAAGCCGGACGACCGAGGGATGGACCTCGCGGCCTTCGGTCGCTTGCCGGTCGGCTACGAATCGCGAGTAAAGCCGCTCGATGCCTTAGCGCGCAACTCTCTGGTCGACCTGCTGAATAAGCAATCGTTTAAGTTCGACTACGCGGATCGCAAGGCGAAATCGAACTCGGCAGTCCGCTGGTTGCTCGACGTCGCCGTAGGAAAAAGGGAAACCGAAGACTACCAAGTTTTCCGTATCGACAATGAAGACCTCGTGAAGGCGCTAGGGCTTACGCCGGTGCCGAACATGAGCTATTCGTGGAAACAAATCTTGGAGAAAACACGCCCAGCCGCGAGTTCTCCGACCGGCGAAGAGCTTCCTGAACTGTTGGTTCAGGCCGGGCAGGCGCGGGAAAAAGCGGACGCCAACAAGAAGCTCGATGCCTCCGAGCGCGAAGTCGTGAAGTTGTACCAGCGGATGATGTTGTATAAGGCGATCGAGGCCGCGTTCGACGACGCCGGAAGTCGAATTCAAAACAAGAAAGATCCGGCGGGAGAAGACCCAAGCATCGCTTGGTCGTCGCTGCTGTTGGAGCTCTTGCAGGTCACGAAGAAGTCGGCGGAATTGGAACAGACGGCCAAGCAGCCGCCGATGGCCGTTCCGTTGAAAGACGGCTCGTGGATCACGGTCGTAGATGCCTCGCTGCTTCGTTACTTCAACACTTCGGATCACGCAACCGATATCGCCGCCGTGGAACGGCAACTCGGCGCCATGCCGGATCGCTGGAAACTCCTTTTGAACGATCTCGATCTTCAGACCCGACAAGCTCGGGGCAACACCGCCGAACTCGCCGAGATCGAATCGAAGCGACGACAAATTCGGAGCATGCAAACGGCGACGGGCAAGCTGGCGAAGCTCTTTGCGCTGCGCAACGATCCTCAGAAGCAACTCGGCCCGGCGGGGGAAAAGTTCCTGGATATTCTCGATGCCTATCGGAAAGGTGATGCCCCGGCATTCAACGCCGACGTCGCCGCCTATCGAGAACTGATCCAACAAAATCCACCGAATGAATACGATCTGAAACGCCGCGACTGGGAGGCCTTCCTGCTGCGGAGCGAGCCGTTTTTCTGGAACACGGCGATGTATCTCATCGCGTTCTGCTTCGCCGCCGCGGCTTGGCTCGGCTATCGCAAGCCGCTGAACCGAATCTCGTTTTGGATCGTCGCCGCGACGTTCGTCGTGCATACCGCCGCGTTGATCTTGCGGATCTACGTCACCGAGCGGCCGCCGGTTACCAATCTTTACTCTTCGGCCGTCTTCATCGGATGGGCCGCGGTGTTGCTCGGTTTGATTCTCGAAGCCGTTTACAAGAACGGCTTCGGCAACGTCGTGTCGTCGCTTGCCGGTTTGGGATCTCTCTTGATCGCGTGGCTTCTCTCGCGTCAAGGAGATACGATCGAGTCGCTGGAAGCGGTGCTCGACACCACGTTCTGGCTCGCGACCCACGTAACTTGCATCACGCTCGGCTACGCGACGACCTACATCGCCGGCCTATTGGGAATGGTGTACGTCATTCGAGGCGTCGCGACTCCCTCGCTGACGCAAGGCGAGGGGAAGGAACTCGCGCGCATGACCTACTGCACCCTCTGCTTCGCGATCTTCTTCAGCTTCGTCGGCACCGTGCTCGGCGGTCTTTGGGCCGACGACTCTTGGGGACGTTTCTGGGGTTGGGATCCCAAAGAAAACGGAGCGCTCATCATCGTGCTCTGGAACGCGTTGGTGCTGCATGCTCGTTGGGATGGGCTCGTCAAAGACCGGGGTCTAGCGGTCTTGGCGGTCTTCGGCAACATCACGACCAGTTGGTCTTATTTCGGCGTCAATCAATTGGGAGTCGGCCTCCACAACTACGGCTTCAATCAACAACTGATGGACGTCATGACCGGATTCGTGATCTCGTCGCTTTGCGTAGCGTGCCTGGGAATGCTGCCGAAAGACGCTTGGTGGAGCGGCAGCAAGCTGCGCGGAGCCGAGTAGCTTCGTCCGGAGCATCTCGGCCTGAGTTCGCTCTCGTCAGCGTAGTTGAACATCGTCGGCGGCGGGCTGCCGGAGACGCAAACGCGGCTGCCCGAGCGTCGGCTTTTCGGCCGTTTCGGTCGGCTTGCGCAAGCCGGAATTCGGCAGCGGCAAAAGACCCAACAAAGCGTTCGTCGGCGCTGCCAGCGGCACGAGCGCCTCGCGCTCCGGCGCGAGGGCTCGCAACAGGTTCGCGACCGGCTGCGGCCCGCTTTGCGGAACTTGCCAGTAGACGATGTCGTCGCGCCATAGCAAAGCGTCGTGCTGTTCGGCCGAACGGGATTTGATCGTCAGCCCCTCGGAGTCGATCGAGAAATCGAACTCCAACCGATCGAACAACAGCGGCGGGCCTTCGGCGACCATCGTCTTCACGTCGCCCAAGCCGAGATGCACGATTCCGGCGCGCAAAAGATCGCGGCTGATCTGCCCGGGCCCTGCGACGATCGTTCCCCGCAGCCGCGCGATGCGCCCCGCGGCGAACTCCGCCCAATGAAAGCGGATCTCGCCGGTGCCCCAAAGTTGTTCGACGGCATGCCTGCCGACCAGCTGCCGAAAATCGACTTCGGTTGCATCGCTGCTCGTCATTCCTTCCCAGCCGCGCGCCGTTCGTCGGACTTTCAGTCGTCCGTTCCAGCGAGCTTGCTTGCCGAGCGAATCGGCCATATCGACCAACGGCACGATCATCGCGCACGGAAGCAGCACCGCGCCGCTGCTGAGCTCGACGACGGTTTCCGGCGGCGAGCTCGTCGTATCGCGCGTCACACGCAACGCGGCCGGATGCGCTTCGTCGGAACCAGGCAATCGAAAACTGACCAACAACTGCTGCACGTTTTCTTCCGGGCCGAGAAGCCCCTCGAAGTCGACCAAGGTTTGCGATTCCTTACCGACGTGCCATGTCAGCTCATCGGCTTTGATCCCGATTCGAGTTTCGATGTCGGGAATCTCACGCCGCAAGTGCCGCTCTAAGGCGGCGAAAAGCCTCGCGCCACGATCGGCGAAGATCTCCGCACCGGCAGCCCGCAGGCTCAACCCTTCGCTATCGGATATAGTCTCGACCGATCGACAATGAAGCACCAACGCGCCGGTCTCGGGATCGTAGCACCGAAGCCCTTCCAACAGCGCACTTCCGGGCCGAGGATAACCGATACCGTCGAGTTCGACGCGCATCCCGGAGGCAGCTCCAAGCCGGACCTGCCAGGCTTCGCGGGTCGACTTACTTCGGCCTGCATAGCCGTAGAGCAACGTCGCCGCGGTCGGCAAGACGCAGAACAGCACGAAGAGAACTCGCAAGAGCGAGCGGCGTTGCGATTCGTGCATGAAAAGAAAACCTCCGCTTCCTTGCGGCCCCGACACCGACCGCACCATCCTGATGCGATCTCTACCGGCGTATTCGATGAACTGCTATCGTTCGCGAGCCATCTCCGAAAACAATCGGTAGCGTGCCTGCATTTCCATCAAACTATCGTTGCCGAATTTCTCGCAGAGAGCCGCGGCCACCTCGAACGCCACGACGTTCTCGACGATCACGCCCGCCGCCGGCACCGCGCACACATCGCTCCGCTCGTAGTTCGCCGCTTCGGTTTCTTTCGTGGCAAGATTCACGGAGTCGAGCGCTTTACGGAGCGTGCTGATCGGCTTCTTCGCCGCCCGTACGACCAGCGGCTGTCCGTTGGTCATGCCCGCTTCCAAACCACCGGCGTTGTTCGTCGGGCGTTCGTAGCCGAGCGTCGGCGTTTCGCGCTTCGCGGCATCGTAATGAATGGCGTCGTGTACTTGCGAGCCGCGACGGCGCGCGGCCTCGAAGCCGAGCCCGATCTCGACTCCTTTGATCGCCTGCACGGCCATGACCGCTTGCGCGATTCGGCCGTCGAGCTTGCGGTCCCATTGAGCGTGCGTTCCTAAACCGAACGGCAAGCCTTCGACGCGCACTTCCAGCACGCCGCCGAGCGTGTCTCCTTCTTTGCCGACCGTATCGATCAGGCTTTTGATCTCTTCGTCTTGCGCGATGTTGAGCGAATAGATCTCGCTCTTATCGCGCATCGCACGTTGTTCTTCGAGCGTGCCGGGCTGCGGTTCCAGGCGAACACCGCCGAGTTCGAGCGTATAGCCGAAAACCGTAATGCCGAACTCGCGCAACAGCTGCTTCGCGAGCGCGCCGGCCGCGACGCGCACGGTGGTCTCACGCGCGCTGGCGCGTTCAAGCACGCCTCGAATCGATCCCAAAAACTTAACCGCACCGGTGAGGTCGCCGTGGCCGGGCCGGGGGCGTTCTAAGTCGCCGAGTCGTTCGAGCTTGTAATCTTTGTTGACGACCTGGAGCGCGATCGGACTGCCGATCGACTTTCCTTGCCAAATGCCGCTGAGAATATCGACCTTATCGGTCTCGATACGCTGCCTGCCGCCCCGGCCGTAGCCCCCTTGGCGTCGTAGCAATTCGGAATCGATTTCTTCGGTGCGCAGATCGACGCCGGCCGGAAACCCGTCGACGAGGGCGACGAGCGCTTTTCCGTGGCTTTCTCCGGCGGTCCAATAACGCAACATATGGCGACCAACAGACTCACGAACGGCATAAAGATCGAAGTTGATAGACTTTCTATTCTACTTCGACCGCCGAAACGACGGTAGGTCGGATTCGCTGCCGGCAAGGCCCGCCGGCAACGTGCGGCGATGCGCTGAAGCCGAGAATCAGCCGCTTACTTCCAAGCGAATGCCCGGCCCGTAAGCTGTTCGTAGGCTTCGATATACTTAGCGCGGGTCCGCACGACGACCTCCTCGGGCAGCGGCGGCGGCGGACTGTTTTTGTCCCAGCCCGACGTCTCCAGCCAGTCACGCACGAACTGCTTATCGAACGAGGGGGGTGCTCGTCCCGGCTCATAGCGATCGACGGGCCAAAATCGTGAGCTGTCGGGCGTCATGACTTCGTCGATCAAAATGATCCCCTCCGAAGTCCGGCCCCACTCGAATTTCGTGTCGGCGATGATGATCCCCCGCGTCAACGCATACTCGGCACCGCGGCGATAAACGTCGAGACTTCGCGTCCGGAGTTCTTCGGCAGTTTCAGTTCCTACTGCACGGCACATCTCGTCGAAGGAAATATTTTCATCGTGCCCGCTCTCGGCCTTCGTCGCCGGAGTGAAGATCGGCTCCGGCAAGCGATCGCTCTCGCGCAATCCGGCAGGAAGTTTGATTCCGCACACGGTCCCGCTTCGGCCATACTCTTTCCAACCGGAACCCGAGAGATAGCCGCGCACGACGCATTCGATCGGCACCACATCGGTTTTGCGCACGAGCATCGTGCGCCCGCGGAGCACCTCACGATCGACACCCTTAGGCAATGGGGCTGCATCGACGTCCAGCGAAAGAACATGATTCGGACCCGAGAGCAGCTCGAACCAGAAGGCACTGATCTGAGTCAGCACGCGTCCTTTGTCGGGAATGCCGGTCGGCAAGACCCAATCGAACGCACTGATTCGGTCGCTGGCGACGAGCAGCAATCGTTCCCCCAGATCATAAACATCGCGGACCTTGCCGCGACGAACGGGGATCGAAGGAATGTGCGACTCTAAAACCACGGAAGAGGTCACGGAAGATGTCATCGATGCGCTCAAGAAATCGGCCGGCGGATCAGGGAAGTGGGGCACGGGTCGGAAATCGCGGCAATCCAACGTAGTGAGAAAGTATAGCAGACGACGTCCAAGCCAAACACGGTCGCATGGTTCCGCAACGCTGCGGACGCGTGCATCGGCCGATCAAGAATCGTGCCCGCTGATCGATGTTCACTCGTTTTCCAGCTTCGGGCAGCCATTCCCAACGGACATTTCAGCCCACGTGCAGGGTCGGCACGCCGCGTGCTTACTCATTCACTTCAGACTTAGACAACGGGCAAGTTGCGACCGTCTACCCTCGCCCCTCCTCCTTTAGGAGAACGAATCATGATTGCTTCTACTCGCGAACGTGTTCCGAAACATACGAATGCCTGCGTCAACGCGCGGATTCGAGAACAAACCCAGATGAGCATCGCCCATTATATGGCGGCCGGCGACGCTGCGATTTCCTTCCGGCTTGCGGAACTGGATCGCGAGTGGGATATCGAACGATTTCTCGAAGCGAACGCCGCGACGGCATCGCTCGTCGGTTTGTCGCTCGGGGCACTGAAACATCGTGCCTGGTTCATCATGCCGGCCGTGATCGCTGGTTTCTTGCTGCAACATGCCGTCGATGGCTGGTGCCCGCCGATGCCGGTTCTTCGTCGCCTAGGTTTCCGTACGGCGAACGAAATCGACTATGAACGCTATGCTCTAAAAGCACTGCGAGGCGACTTCCAAGACATTCCTGAGAATCAATCTCCGGATCGGGCCTTAGTCGCTGCGGAACGCTAGGCCGATCGCACGGAAATCGAAGAGGAAATCTGCTCGGCGATGAACTTCGAGTGGGTGGGGAGATGCTTGTACGGCCGGCATGTCTGAGGTAGACTCGCGCGTCTATTTCGCACCCTCGAATGGTCGCTAATATCGCCTTAGCTGGTCCCCTATGCCGGTCGGACAACTACGCTTCATCGTTCCCGACATGAGCCGTATTTCGGATCGCTCGGCGCAGCAAGCGTACCTTACCGGCTTCGAGCCGATTCCGAACTATTGCCGCACGCGACTTAGTGAGGGAGAGCTTACGGTCGAACGCGAAGGGTTCGATTCGGTAAAGCTGAACATTCCTTGGCGCGTCGACGGCTTCGGGGAAATTCTCATCGGCTCCGCAACGCTGATGCAACGGGAGCGTCCGTATCTACTCCCGTTGGAATTAGCTCGGGGAAAGATCAATCAGGTTCGCAATCAGTTTGCGGAATGGCAACTGGCCGGTCTCGCTCAAACGCCGGCGCTCAAGGAAAAACTCTCGAGCGCCGTACGGCTTTTCACGGAAGCAGCGGTTCGGCAACACGAACCCGATACGGCGGCGAAGTATGCCCAAGAGGCGCTCGTCGAGGCTTTCGAGGCTGCACTGATCGTCGCCGATCTCTACTCCGAGCAGGCGCTGGTCTTTCGCCACCAAACGATGGCGAAGCTGCCGATCGCTTTCGGAACTTCGCTCGGGCGGGGCGTCGCCGAATCGCCGGTCTCGTTGCCGACCGCTTCGCTTTGCAACACGGCCGTCGTCCCGTTGATTTGGCGAAACACCTCGCCGGCTGAAGATGAATATCTTTGGGATTCCTACAACCAGCAGATCCAATGGTGCCGCAGCCAAGGAATGAACATCGCCGCCGGCCCCCTGTTGCGTCTCGATGAGCGCGGCTTTCCGGATTGGCTTACCGCTTGGCAAGGCGATGTGGATGCCATCACCGCATTCTCCGCCGAGTACGTTGCGAAGACCGTGCAGCAGTTTCGAGGACGCGTGTCGTTCTGGAATTGCGCGACGTTTTCTTATCGAGCGCAATCGCTCGGCCTCAAAGACGAAGACAAACTACGGATCATCGCTCGGGCCATCGATACGGTCCGCCGCTTCGATGCCGACACGCCGTTGATCGTCAGCTTCGATCAACCGTGGGGGGAGTATCTTCGGAAACTTCCGTTGGCCTATCCGCCGATTCATATCGCCGATCATCTCGTCCGCTCGGGCCTCCCCATTGCCGCGTTGGGGCTGGAACTCGAGGTCGGCTACCATCCTGACGGTTCGTATCTTCGCGACCCCCTAGAGCTCGGCAAGCTCATCGATGCTTGGTCCATGCTCGGCATGCCGTTGTATGTGTTTCTCACGGTGCCGAGCGGCGAAAGCCCCGATCCGCTCGCGGAAGGAAGATCGTCGCCGATCGCGGGTGCCTACGCGGGGGGCTGGTCACCGGCAGCGCAAGCGGATTGGGTACGCAAGTGCGTGCCGATACTTCTGGCGAAGCCGTCCGTGCAAGGGATCGCTTGGCAACAATTGCGCGACGACGAACCGCACGACCTTCCGCACGGCGGACTGTTCGACTTCGAAGGGATGCCGAAGCCCGCACTCACGGCGCTGGCTTATCTTCGCAAACAGCATTTGATTTAATCGAGCGCTGACGCGCGCTCACCGTCTTCATGCCGACGAATGCTTAAACGCGGCCGAAGCAGATAAGGCAACGATCGTCGCTCTGCGCACGCTTGCCGACGAAGAGATTCACATCTTCGAGAATCGCCTTGCCGAGCACGGCGGAACCACGGCCTGCCTTGTTGAGTTGCACTTCCAAGCGCTCGAAGCCGTAAAGCAGATTGTCGGAGTTCATCGCTTCATTGATGCCGTCGGTGTAAAGCGTGAGCACGTCTCCCGGCAAGAGAGGAACCGTCGCCGCTTCGAACTCGGCATCCGGAACGACGCCGAGCGGCAAGCCTTTCTCGTTCTCGCCGATCATTTCGACTCGGCCGTCGGCGTGTCGCAAATACGGAGACATGTGCCCGGCATTGACAACCGTGACTTCGTGTCGGACGGGATCAAGCGTAACGGAAACGAAAGTCACGAATCGATCTTGCCAATCGCTCCGTGCGAATCCGGCGTTGAGTCGATTCACGGCATCGGCCGGCGAGGTGCTGCTCGCCAACGAATAGCGCACGTCGGCCGAGAGCTTCGCCATGAGCAATGCCGCGGGCATCCCTTTCCCCGCCACGTCGCCGATTACGACCGCGATGCGCCCCCCTTGGAGCGGAACATAATCGAAGTAGTCGCCGCCGATCTGATTGGCCGCTTCATAGAAATCGAAAAACTCATACGACGAAATCTGCGGCGGCGTGGCAGGCAAGAAGCCTTGCTGCACCTTGTGAGCGAGATCAAGATCGCGCTCGAAAGCTTGTTGCCGTAAGGCGTCGGTATGGAGCTGCGCGTTCTCGATCGCAAACGCGGCTTGATAGGCGACCCCCGCCAAGACGTCGAGATCGCCCGACTGGAATCGGCTTCGCTGGTCGAGCGTGTCGATCTGGATAACCCCGAGCGCCTTACCCGAGGTATCGATCAGCGGCGCACACATCATCGAGCGAATCCGAAAATCGGCGATGCTCTGGCTGCCGTCGAAGCGGGTATCGCCGGCCGCATCGGCCGAAAGAATCGCTTCGCACGACGTCATCACCTGATTCACGATCGTGCGACTGATCCGAATCGATTCCGCATCGTCGCCCCGTCGATACTTCACGGCGCGCGGAACCAAGGTCCCCGTCGCCGGGTCGCGCAGCACGACGAAGCCGCGGTCGGCTTGAATAAAAATCTTAAACAGACTGTCGATCACTTTGCCGAGCACGATGTTCAGATCGATCGAAGTCGCGAGGTTGCGCGTGATCTCGAGCAGAGCTTGCAGCTTCAACTCGGGATTGACCGAGATCTGAAAGCCCGACTTGTTCGACTGTACGTCGAACGACGACATGATCGTTCCGGCGGTCTTTTCGCTGGTGTCGTCGACGAACGTCGCACGCGAGCTATCGTCGAGCGGGATGATCGGCGGCGCGAGTTCTTTGCCGCCGACCGGAGTCCCTTGATGAAAGGCGAAGATGATGTCGCAAACCTTCACGCGGTCGTTCTCTTGCAACCGCTGACGACCGCTGACGACCTCGCCGTTCACGAACGTCCCGTTGCGGCTCTTCAAATCTTCGACGAAGAACTCGTTGTTCTGACGCACCACGACGGCATGTTGCCGGCTCACGGCGCCGACATCCAAGACGATGTCGCATTCCGGATGACGGCCGAGAATCATTCTCTCGCCGCTCAATTGAAAGATTTGACCGGCGGTCATTCCCTTGAGAACTTGCAGTACGGCCATAGATGCAACGGAAAGAATGCTCGAAGTGTTTCGCTATTCGCGGCTTCCGAAGCGCGATCGAAATCACGCCGCACGAACCGATCTTCGACAGGCTGCGCACGCTTACGGGATGCCGGAAAGCCATCGCCGAACAGGTTTGCATCGAAGACGACCGATTTTAGGGGTCGCGCGCAGTCGGAGTCAATCGCCCGTCGCAGCACTTGACGCTTAAAGCTAACCGTTCTACCTTACGGAGGTTGCGTCGATTCGTTCGCATCTCTTCGACGCCTCTCGTGGCCGGTCGCGACGGACCTCGTCGACGATTTCGGCACCTTTCCGGGATGGTGTAATGGTAGCACGACTGGCTCTGAACCAGTTAGTCGGGGTTCGAGTCCCTGTCCCGGAGCTAGAAGCCTCGTTTCCTTGTGGAAGCGGGGCTTTTTTATGCGCCATCGATGGGCCGCAACCAATTGCGCTTTAATGAATGAGTGCGTCATCGTGCTCGGCGAGCTGCGAGACTTGCCTCGATCCGCAACCGTCGCTGGCCGGAGCGGTCGTCCGGGTTAACACACAATTTCCGACCGAAGCTTAGTTCTCCGTGAGAATCGTGTTCGCCTAGCCCGTGTGCAAGGCGTGCATAAGCCTGACGCACATGTCGGCGCGCCGTTTCGGCGTAGCGAATTGGCGGCTCACGCGTAATTGCCGTCTGTCGAGCGATTCGCGACTTGCGGCGACCTGCGAGTCGAAATCTTTTTTCTTAGCGGCACCATTGTTGCTTATCAACCGCCGCACCTCTTTCGCTCGTTCGCGCGACCACGCCCGCGTGAATTCTTCGTTTTTTCACTGACAGTCTCGCTCGCGCCCCACTGCAAAACAATTTCCATTCCCAGCGGTTGAGTTACGGATCACGGAGTCGGTCATGGCTTACCTGGAAATCAAGAATCTCAGAAAATCATTCGGTTGCGGGCCGGGCAAGGTGGAAGCGCTCGATCAGGTGAACTTTTCGGTCAAGGCCGGCGAATTCGTCGCCTTCGTCGGCGCGCCCGGAAGCGGCAAGACGACGCTCGTCTCGCTCGTCGCCGGGCTCATCATGCCGGACTTCGGCTCGATCACGCTCAGCGGCAAGCCGGTCGTCGGTCCCGGGCCCGATCGCGGCATCTTGGCCCACTCGCAAACTTTGCTCCCTTGGCTCAGCATCATCGACAACATCGCCGTGGCGGTCGAGACGGTGCTCCCTTCGTCGACGCTGATGCAACGACGTCGCCATGCCGAGAAGTACGTCGAGATGGTCGGCCTGTCGTCGAATATGCACAAGAAGCCGCGCGAGCTTTCCGACGGAATGCGGCAACGCGTATCGCTTGCCCGCACGCTCGCGATGAATCCCGACGTCATGCTTTTCGACGAGCCGCTCGGGGGGCTGGTCAGTTCTTCACGACACGAAATGCAAGCGTTGATCGGTCGGATCGCCGCGATCGAGCGCAAGACTTGCCTGTGGATGACGGACGACGTCGAAGAGGCGGTGTTGCTCGCAGATCGCGTCATCGCGCTCACGCCCGGACCGCGCTCGACCGTCAGCAGTGAATTTACCATCGACCTACCGCCGCGCTCCCGCGACCGCAAGCTAGCGCAGACCGCGCGGTTCCATGCTTTGTGCGATACGATCGAGACCCATCTCCTCACGCAGCGCGAAGAAAAAATCCTGCGACCTCTGTGCCCGGCCGAGATTCGCCCCGCCCCTCCGCATGCGGTCTTCCATGCGGAGACGGCGGCAACGGAGCCCGCAGCGAGCGAAAATCTGGCGGCTCCGCACATGCTGGATAAAGCGAGCACGATGATGCTCATGCATCATCCGTAGTCGTCACCGTTTTACTTGGCTCGGATTTTAGCTTTGCTAATCGCGGCTGCGCTTCGAGCGATTGATCGCCCGCGGCGGTAGCGGAGCAAGGGGCGGCAGCCAAACGATGTCCGCGGCCAAAGGACTCGTTTCCAAGATCGCGATCGACGGCTTACGATAAGTCCAGCCGCTCGTTTCTCCTGGGTTCACGAAGAGCCGCCCGCCGGCATCTCGTTCTACGCTCGGCTTGTGCGTATGACCGTAGACGATCACGTCGGCCCCTTCGATGTCGCCGCGCAGAAGCTCGAATTGATGGGTTACGAGGATGCGAGTTCCATCTGAGGCGCGAAACCCGAGGGGCGGGTCGCCGACCGAGCCGACGATGCGCAATCCGCCCAACAGCCCAACCTTGTTTCCTTCATTGTCCCCGAAGCAGCCGATCAGCTTGCAGTTCAGATCGCGCAACACCGGCACGACGAACGTCGAAACGAAATCGCCGGCGAAGACGACCAGTTCGCACCGGCGCGCATTAAACTCGGCCACCGCCGCGCGGGCATTATCGAGATGATCGTGGATGTCGGCGAAGATACCGATGCGCATACGCTACCGGCGCACGCGCCCGGCACCGGAACCGCCGACCAGCGCCTCGATCTCGTCGCGCGAGGTGAAATTGAAGTCGCCGAGGATCGAATGCTTCAAGCAGCTTGCCGCGACGGCGAAGTGCAAGGCTCTGCCGGGAGCGGAATACTCGGGAGTATTCAAAGCGAAGAGCAGCCCGGCCCCGAACGAGTCGCCGCCGCCGACACGGTCGACGATGTCGCGAATTTCATAAGGCTTGTAATTGCCGCCGGCGTCGAGCGGAGCGTAATAGGCTCGCTTTTCGCCCGCCTCGTAGAGCATGCCGCCCCAATTGTTGTGATCGGCCGAAAGGCTTTCGCGCAAGGTTACCGCCACCCGGCCGATATTGGGAAACCGCCGCACGATCTCGCGCGCCACTTGTTCATAGCCGGCGATATTCAATTTTCCTTGCTCGACGTTCGTTCCCTCGGCATGGATATCAAGCACATCGGCCGCATCTTCTTCGTTGGCGATCAGAAGATCGACCGACTTCAACATCTCGCTCATGCACTCGCGCGCCAGCAGATTCGGCGCCGTGCCGGGTCGCCAACGCCAAAGCTTCTTGCGGAAGTTCAAATCGCAAGACACGGTCGCCCCGCGCTCTTTCGCCATCCGCACGAGAGCCAGCGTCGCTTGATAGGCTCGTTCGCTGAGCGACGGCGTGATGCCGGTCGCATGCACCCAACGGACCCCTTCGAGTGCCGCGGCGAAATCGTATTCCTCCGGCGCGGCCAGCGAGATAGCGCTGAAGTCGCGATCGTAAGTCACGCTCGAGCCGCGCTGGTTGGCGCCGGCTTCGACGTAGTAGATGCCGAGCCGCCCTTCGCTGCGCCGGCGAAGCGTGCCGACGTCCACCCCTAAGCCGCGCAGGTTCGTCGTCACGGCGTCGGCCAGCATGTTTTGCGGCAGCATCGTGAGATAGCGCGCCTTCGCCCCGAGCAGCGCGAGCGACACGCAAACATTCGCTTCCGCGCCCGCGAACGTAACATCGACCGAACCGGGAAGAACTTGCGCCAACCGGCGATGGCCGGAAGGAGCGACACGCATCATGATTTCGCCGAAGCCGAGGAACATTTGCAAAAGCCGAGTAAGAGGAAGAAGCTACCGCCGCCGTTCGCGGAATCGACTACTTATAACTTGCGTGAAGCCGTTTGCGAAGGTCCGCGAGCGTCTCACCGAGGGTTCGATCTTCGGCCAAATTCTTCAACTCTTTCGGGTCATGCTCATGATCGTAGAGTTGAACTCCTTGCCGGCCTTCGTCCCATTCCGTGTAGCGATAGCGCTCCGTGCGGATGCTGCGCCCCATGAAGCTCTTGCTGCTGCCCGCGGGAGCCTGCTTGTTGTTACGTGCCACTTGCGAAAACGCAGGCTTCGTCCAAGCGGCTTGAGGGTCCTCAAGCAGCGGCTTCAGGCTTGCGCCGTCGAGCGGCGTCGGGGCGGGAAGATCACATAGCGCGGCGAGCGTGGGATGCAGGTCGATGAGTTCGACCGTGCGGCGGCACGGCTTGCCGTTCCCCTTCGCGCGCGGGTCGTAGATGATGAGGGGAACTCGCGCCGACTCTTCCCAAACGCTGAGCTTCTGCCAGAGACCATGCTCGCTCAAATGGTAGCCGTGGTCGCTATGGAACACGACGATCGTTTTATCGGCGAGCCCGAGCCGTTCGAGGGCATCGAGGAGCTTTCCAAGCTGCGCATCCATGAGCGACATACTTGCCAAATAGGCTTGAATCGCCTCGCGGCGAAGTGCATCGGTGAGTTTGTTTTGCTCCGCTTTCTCACTGCCGAAAGCAGCCGCAGGGACACCGGTTTTATGATCCGATCCGACTTCCGTCGGCGCACATTGATCGAGCGGATATAGCTCGAAGAACTTCTTCGTCGCCACATAGGGCGTGTGCGGACGATAGAATCCGCAAGCGATGAAAAACGGCTTATCTTGGTTAGCTTCGAGCAGCTTGATCGTCTCGGTAGCACCAATGCCGTCGGTCTGGTCGTCGTCGCTGCCGTCGACGGCGAGCCAACTCAACGTGCCGCCGAACTGGCGCGGCGTGAGCGTGAAGATGTCCGCTTCCACGTCTTTGTCGCGACCGCGCGGATTGACGACGTGTTGCCACGAAGGGGGATCGTCGAGCCCGCTCGTGCCGATTCCGCCCGGCACGCCGTAGTGATAAAGCTTGCCGACGCGGGCCACGTAGTAGCCCCCTTTGCGAAACGTCTGCGGCAGCGTCTGCACATCCGGGACATGGGTTCGAGTCTGCGTTTCGTTCTCGTAGATCTTCGTGTGGTCGGGCCGAAGTCCGGTAAGAAACGACGCCCGACTCGGGTTGCAGAGCGGATACTGACAATAGGCCAAGTCGAACCGCACTCCCTTGGCCGCGAGCCTGTCGATGTTGGGAGACTTCGCCAATGGGTCGCCGTAGCAAGCGAGGCGATTGCAAAGATCGTCGGAGACGACGTAAAGGACATTCATCTTCCGCGGCGCAGGCTCGGCTGCCGAAAGGGAAATCGCATGCGTCGCCGATAATAAAAATAAAGCGCAAAGCAGTGAGCGATGCATGGGCGTGGTCTCGCGAACGTGCCGTGTGGGCCGAGTGTGAGCGACGTAGTATCGAGCGCCGCGCAGCGGCGAGCAAGCGAAAACGGGCGCTCGCATCAGGCGGCGAGAAACGACTTAACTCCGCGAGATTCGCCGTGTTTGCAGCCACGTATCGAAGAGCAGCCGATCCATCGTCAGATCGTTTTTCGTTTGGTATTCCAGGTCGACTTCGCTGACGACGAACCCTTCGTAACCGACCTCGGCCAAACGATCCAAAACGGCGAACACATATTCGCGGCTGTTGTACATCGGCCGATGCTCTTCCGGCCCGCCACGGCTTCCGGGGAGATGCACATGCCGGAGCTTCGCGCCCTGCGCGGCCAACAGCCTGCCGACGGCTTCCGCCGCCTCGGCACACGAAGCGCCGGGATGCGTGAACATCCAAAGGTGCTCGGCATCCAGCGTAAGAAAAGCATTTTCTTCCGCCCAACGCTGAAACTCCGCCAGCGCGAGCGAGCCGTTTTCAACCGTGAGGCAAACCCCAGCGTCGAGCTTCGCAATCTCGGGCGCGTACCGGTCGAACTCCAATTGATGGATCGTCATGCTCCGGCAATCGAGTGCTCGATAAAGATCGACCACCGCCCGGAGCTGCCGCGGCGTAAGATCGCGGCGATTCGGAAAGTGCAGGGAGTACCGCAAGTCGAAACGCTGAGCCAAGTCCGCCGTGTGCCGGACATCTTCCAACACGCTCGGGCCCGTCCAAAGCTCGGCGCAGCGGTAGCCTGACTCCACGGCGATTCGAAACGGCGCCTCTTCGTCGGGCTTGAGCTTGGTGGCAAGTTCGAACATCGGGCTACTTCGCGCTCTCCACCTTCGCCCAAAACGGATGCTGCCGATCGCTGCGCGTGCGGGCATCTTCCAGCATCACGGCCGAATCCGGTTCGATATAGGCGCTCGGCTTTTTGATTCGTTTGTTCTTGATCGTCACTTCGCACGGTCGCTTGAAGTCGATCAACTCCGGCGTAAGCCAAACGGTCGCCGAAGCGGCAGCCGTAACCACGTCGATGCCGTTGACGAAATTGACTTTCGCGGTCGTGTGGATCGCTCCCGAGACCTTATGCGGCCAAGTGTCGGGATCGACGAGTGCCCGTTCCGGGGGATCATGCGTTTCGACCCACCAAAACGAACCGTCCCACAAGCGCAGGCTGCGGCACGTAAAATTTTTCGGCGTGAAGTCTCGTTTCTGCCGGCCCATCCAATCGAACAGCCGGAGCAACTCATCGGAAAAATGCTCATGCCCCCGGCCTTTGAATTGCACGACGGTCGTGTTGGTTCCGCGAGTCAGGTAGTGATCTAAGTTCGTCGCATCTTTCACCCAAACGGCGCCATCCATCTCGCCGAAGACCAAATACATCGGCACATACTTGGCGTTGTCTTGGTAGAGCGAGATCGTCTTATCGGCAATCGGCGTCATTCCGATATACCCGGCCCAAAGATCGGGATGGGCCAGGGCAATGTCCCAAGCGGCATCGCCCCCCATCGAGTGGCCGGTAATGAAGATGCGGTCGGTATCGATCGAGAAGCGACGCAGCGCATCGCGCAAGGCATAGAGCACCGCTCCGTGCTCTTGCTCCGAATAGTTGCACGACGTTTGCTGCTCGGCGGCCCAAGCCGGTGCGATGACGATATAGCCGTGGCGATCCGCCTGACCGAAGCGAATCCCTTCGTCGGTTGCCGGCCCTGCCCACCAGTCGATCTGCTTCGCGGGAGACGTCCCCGCGGCATGCAGCGTAACGATCGTCGGGTAGCGACGATGCGGGTCGTATTCACGCGGCAGTTGCACGAGATAATCGATCGGCACTTGGTTCGCCAAATCGTCGACTTGCAGCTCATAGAGCCCGACCACTTTCTTCGAGGGCTCCGGCAACGGCAGCGGCGGCTTCAGCAGCGACAACAAGCGGGCCGTTAGCTCCGGCGTAAAACCTTCTTGTTTTCGCATCGAAGCGAGCAATTCGAGGAGCGGGGCATCGCCGTTTCTACGCGAGGTCTCCGCTAAGTAAGTGCGAATCAAACCGCGGACATCGAACATCGAGAGTGCCGTCGGGAGATTGCGCACCGCGAAATCGCTTCCTCCCAACCAACCGCTGACGGCCAGCGCGATCTTCTCTTCGGCCGGCATCTCGGCATCGGCCTCGAACTGCATAAACGCCGCCATCCGATCGAGCGTGTTGATACCGAGTTCCGCCTTGATTTCATCGCGTGCTTCGGCGAGTCTCGCACGGAGTGCCGAGTCTTTGATTTGGCTCATCACTTCATCGAATCGTCGCAGTGCGGTTTTGCCCCGTTCATCGATCTGCTGGTATTCCTTCACGAGTCCTCGGACCGCTTGCAAAGTTTCACCCGCGACATTCTCGGCGGGAAACTCTTCCAACAACGAATATGAAAACCGATTCTGGCCGGCTTTCTTGCGCGTTTCGATCTCTTCCAGAATTCGACGTGCGCCGGCCTGACGTAGCCGCACTCGGGTCTGCTCGAACACTTGCTTCTGGTTCGCCGGTAGCGATGCGAAGTCCTTGATGATCGCCGCGAGTTCCGATTCCGCATCTTTGAAGCGTTCGCTTTGCATATACAACCGAACGATCTTCAAACGCTGATCAAGATTCTTAGGATCGATATGCTTTTCGAGAATCCGGCCCAGCATTTCACGCGGAATGGAATTCGTCGCGATTCGCATGTCCCAAATGAAATGCATGTTCTCGGCATCGACGCATTCGAGCTTCGTCCAGTCGGAGGTGACCTCGGTGATCCCTTGAATCACGCGTTGCGGCCCGAGATTCGTCTCCATCGAAATCACGCGCCGGCCGAACTCGTCGAACGGCGTGATATTGAAGATCGAGCCGACCGCCGCAACACGACTGCCGTTTTCCGTTATTTGCTGCGGTATCTCGAACGTCTCTACGGGATCGCCGGCATCGAGCATGTTGACTTCTTGGATCTGCACTTGCGGCACGTAGATCCGGCGCAAACCATCGTCGATCAACACGATGGTCTTGGCGGCGCTCGCCGTGGCGGGATTTTCGATGACCGACGTAATCGGCGCCTGCCGCCCCGTGAAGACCCGGCCGTCTTTCATCACCGTGCGCGCAGCTTCGGCGAAAGGAGCCCCAAGGAAGCCCAGTGCCGCCGCGAGGCCGATCGATGTCGCCCACTTCCGGCCGATCCGACGAGGTCGAGCAGTATCGAGGTGATGCACCATATACGCGATGTCGTCGAGGGGTCGAAAAGACGGGCCGGGCACTATTCCATTGTCAGTCGCAATGAGCGTAAGTCAATGAAACCGCAACACCTTGCGCGATGCAACCCGTTGATTGACACTAACCATCGCAATCCGTAAAACTGGGCGTTCCAGGAAGACCTTGCGGAGTGCTGCCGTGGTTCCAAAATGCCTGCTGAAATCATTGTTTTTCGTCGCCCTGCTGCTTCCGGCGGCAATTTTGACGCTCGCAGGCATGGGCCGGCTCCTCTTTGTCTTAGGCGATACGGCTGCGGCCGGTTTTGTCGAGCGGTTGGTGCTGCTCGGCTGCACGGCTTGGGTTCTCGACCTGCTAGGCCTGCTCTTAGCCGTCGCCGCGAGACTCGTAGGCGAACGGGGCGACGAGTAGCTCGGATAGTTCGAATCGGGTCGACACGCAGCGACAGACCGGCTGGTAAGAAGCCTCTAATAATTGAGGCGAATATCGCGGGCTCGAAGTTCGGCTAAGTAGGCAGCGGGAGTGGTGTACAAGACGGCGTCGAAACCCGCAGCCTTGGCTCCTTCGACGTTCGCCGGGAGATCGTCGACGTAAAAGACTTCGCTCGGCTCGACTTCCGCCAGCCGCGCCGCCGCGAGATAGATCGCTCGGTCGGGCTTCATGAGCCGCAGCCTGTAGCTGAGCACCACGGTTTCGAACGATTCCGTAATGGTCGAGAACCGACCGTCGGAAAAGAAATCGTAGTGCATGTCGCACGTGTTGGAGAGCAAGCCGATTCGATTGCCGGCCGCTTCCAACTGCGCGGTGATCGCCTTCATCGGCGTGTTGACGTGAAAGATATCGCTCGACGCCCAGATCAGCGCTTCGTCGGCGGCTTGGCAAGGGAACCGCTCTCGAAACAGCCGGCAGAATTCCGCTTTGCCGACTTCACCGGCATCGCAGCGAAAGTTCAGGTCGGTGCGAAAGACCCCCTCGTAGATTTGCCGTTCGTCGACGCCGGCCAGAGCAGCCAACTGTCGAGCGGCCTTACGATGATCGAAAAACAGCAACACATTGCCGAGGTCGAAATATAGAAACTTCGGCTTTGCGTACTTCATGCCGTGCTCACGGAGGTGTCGTTTTCAAAAATAGAAGTGGTTACTTCGCGGGGCCGAGCTCGGTGATTTCGATATCCTTATACCAAGCCTCGCTCGGCGGCCCGCCGTGGATCTGCACGGCGATAACTCCCTTCTCGTCGATATCGGCGTCTTTCTCCGTGTAGTCGACCGTCTGCAGTCCGTTGATCCACAGTTGGATATGTTTTCCTTCGGCGCGAATCACATACTCGTTCCAGTCGTTCGGCTTGATGACTTTCATCACCGCTTCGAGATCGGCCTGAGCGATGATCTTTTTGCGGCGTGATTCGTCGTACAGGCTCCCCCAATACTTCTGACCGAGATCGGCTTGGTAGCCGGAGACTTCATGATGGTTCGGAATGCGCTTGGTGCGGAATTGCACGCCGGCGTTCACCCCTTCGCCGAGCACCTTGAACTTCAAGCGAAGCTCGAAGTCGCCGTACTCTTTGGTCGTGCAGAGGAATTCGTTGCGCGGGATCTTTTCTTGGAGTGTCCCGCCGACGATCGCGCCGTCTTGGATATGAAACATCTTGAGGTTTCCCTCCCAACCGGCGAATGTTTTGCCGTCGAAGAGCGAAACCCGCTCGGCGGCGGGGCCGGCCGAAACCAACGTGAACACGAATAATGTGGCGGCTAAGCAGGTGTGGCGCGAAAACATGGCGAAGGGCTCCGAAAAAGTGCGGCGCAAATCGAATGCCAGCATATCCGAGCCGCGCAGATTGTAAATCGTCGCCGCTGCCGTTAGCGTGAACGGCCTTGTCGAGGAGCGATTTGCGATTCGTCGCCCCGTTTCGCTCGCTCCCCTCGCTCATGCCCCACAGGTTCGTAAGGAGACATCCATGACGTTGGCCGAAACCTTCACCAAGAGCTACGCCCTCAACCGTACGCGCACGCTTGACCTGCTGGATAGAGTTCTCAAGGAACCGGATGGCGAAAAGATTCTCGGCTGGCGACCGCAGCCCGGTCGGGCTCACATCGCTTGGCAGATCATGCACGTCGGGATCACCGAAGAACTATTCGCCACCGAACGCCTGTCTCCCGGGAAGACTGCCGCATTCACGGATCTGTTGCCTCGCTTTCGCGGCGGCAGCGTGCCCGACGACGACATTCCGCCGGTCGACTTGATTCGCCACGTGCTGACGGAAAGCCGGAAACACTTGCTCGCGACGTTTCAAGAGTATCCCGACTCGCGGCTCGCCGAAGTTCCGCCGGCGCTGGCGGCCCGCAACTTGACGGTCGAAGACGTGATCTACATCCTCGGCTGGCACGAACCGCACCATCACGGCCAAGCGCACATCACACTCAACATGTACAAAGCCGCCCACGCCAAATAACGCCGCTGCCTTAATCGCCTTCCGACCACCGCCCCCTGACCACCGACCACTCTCTTATGCCTCGTCCGACCAATCTTCGCGAACTGATCGACAGCGGCTGGACTTCGAAAACCGTCAAACGTGAATTGCACGACAACTTCGTGCGCCTGCTCGCTTCCGGCGAAGAACTGTTTCCCGGCATCGTCGGCTATGAGAACACGGTCGTGCCGGAGATCAACATCGCCCTGCTCGCACAGCACGACATGCTATTCCTCGGCGAGAAGGGACAAGCCAAGAGCCGACTGATGCGCTCGCTGGTCCGCTTTCTCGACGAGGCGATTCCTTACGTCGATATTCCCGAAGCTCCGATCCACGACGATCCGCTGAAGCCGATTTCGGGGGCGGTCAAGAAGTTCCTCAAAGCCACGCCGCCGGAGAAAGTTCCGATCGCGTGGTGGCCCCGAGCCGAGCGCTATGTCGAGCGGCTCGCGCCAGGCACGAAGTTCGCCGACATTATCGGCGAGATCGATCCGGCGAAGCTCGCCGGCGGCGTGAGTATGTCGACCGAGGAAGCGATCAGCTTCGGCCTGATCCCGCGCATGCATCGGGGCATCTTCGCGATGAACGAACTGCCGGAACTCGACGAGCTCGTGCAGGTCGGATTGTTCAACATTCTCGAAGAGCGCGACGTGCAAATCCGCGGCTTTCCGATCAAGTTCGACGTGGACGTGATGATTTTATTCTCGGCCAACCCGTCGACGTTCAATCGGAGCGGGAAGGTGATTCCGCAGTTGAAAGACCGGATCGGCTCGGTCATTCATACGCACTATCCGCGCGAGCGCGATCTCGGCATCAAGATCCTCGAACAAGAAGCGGCGCTCGAAACGGGGAGCGACTATCCCGTCGTCGTGCCGTATTTCATGAAGCAGATCATCGAAGAGATCACGGTTGCCGCGCGACGCAGCAAGTACGTCGACCACCAGTCGGGCGTCAGCGCACGTTTCAGCTTGGCGAACTACCGCACGATGGTCGCCGCGGCGCGGCAACGAGCCATCGTGCGAGGTGAGAAGCCGGCCGTGCCGCGCATCAGCGACCTCGGCCATATCTATTCTTCGTCGCTCGGCAAACTCGAACTCGATCTGATGAGCAGTCATCAACTTTCCGAAACGCAAGTGCTCGACGCGATCGTCGCCGAAGCGCTGAAGACCGTGTTTCAGGAATACGTCGAAGAACATGGGCTGAAAGAGATTTCGGACATCTTCTCGCAGGGGGTGAAGATCGAAGTCGGCGACATGCTCCCCTCGGCCGCGTATGCCGAACGGATCAAGCGGGTGCCGCCGGTCTGGGACAAAGCGTTCGAGGTCAACGCCTCGGGCGACGAGGCGGTGCGTGCGTCGTGCGTCGAGTTCGTACTGGCCGGCTTGTACGCTACCGACCGGATCTCGCGAGCCCAACGCCACGGCAAGATGGAATATCAGCTTCCTTAACGCAAAGCGACCTATGCCATCCGATCGCGACCATCTCGGCGGAATCGTTCACACGTATCAAAAATACGATCCGGCCTCGTTCCCGAGCCCGACCGCGCCGCAATCGGACCTCGTGTCGCCGGCGTTCGAGCACCTGCTGGCGCACGGCAACCTCCGTGAACTCACCGACGAAGAGCTCGCTCGGGCCGTTCATCTCGACCCGAGCCAGATTGCGGGCCTAGGCCCGAGCCTCGATGCGCTGCGCGAGATGCTGCTGGAACGGAAGCGCAAGATTCTCGAAACATACGAGACCGATCGCGTCGTTAAGGAAGCCGGCGACACCTATCGGACTTCCGCCGAGCGACTAACTCCGCCCGGCGAGCTGCGTGATGCTTATGCGAAAGCAACTCGCGAAGAACAGATCCGCGACTTGGAACGGCTGTGGTACAAATCCGGCGGCGAGCGTTCGCGGTTCGCGGCCCATTTGATGAAGGTCATCGAACGGCTCAGCGAGAAGTACCAAATCGATCAGTTCGCGGCTAAGTATCCGTTCACGGGTCGGACGCCGATGAACGTCGAACAAGCTCTTGAAGTGAAGGAAGAACTGGAGACGATCGACAAGCCCAGATCGCGATCATCGATGTCGAGGAACTTTCGCAATTCGTCGATCCCGAACAGATGGAAAACCTCAACAACCTGCAAAAGCAAGTTGAGGAGATGGTTCGTAAGATGGCCGAACAGCAAGGCATGGAGAAGACGAAGAAGGGCTACCAGCTCACGCCGAAAGCCTATCGCATCTTTCAGAGCAAGCTGCTCGAACAAATTTTCAGCCAACTACAAGCCGCGCGAACCGGACGACATCAAGGGCCGATCGTCGGCGAAGGGGCCGTCGAACTCCCTTCGACGAAGCCGTATGAATTCGGCGATTCGGTCGCGAACATGGACGTCGTCACGACGTTCACGAACGCGCTCATTCGCTCGGCCGGCGCTAAGCCTTTTCGCTTGAAGTCGGACGACATCGAGATCCATCGTACGCGCAACAATCCGAAATGCGCGACGGTCGTCGTGATGGACATGAGCGGCTCGATGGGGCGCAGCGGCCTGTATGTGCATGTGAAGCGGATGGCGCTCGCTTTGGAAGGCTTGATCCGTCGCGAGTTCCCCGGCGACTTCTTGCAATTCGTCGAGATGTACACGTTCGCGAAGCCTCGGCATTCGAGCGAGATCGCCGTGCTGATGCCGAAGCCCGTCACGATCTACGATCCTTGGGTGCGTCTGAAGTGCGACATGAGCGACCCTGAAGTTTTAGAGTCGCGCATCCCGCCGCACTTCACGAACATTCAACACGGCCTGCAAACGGCTCGCCGCTTTCTCACGGCTCAGGACACCCCGAACCGCCAGATCATCCTGATCACCGACGGCCTTCCGACGGCCCACTTTGAAGACGAGATGCTCTACATGCTCTATCCGCCCGACCCGCGCACGGAAGCGGCGACGATGCGCGAAGGGGCGGCCTGCAAGCGAGAGGGGATCGTCATTAATTTGTTTCTGCTGCCGAGTTGGTCGCAATCGAGCGAAGACATTCAATTCTCGCACAAGCTCGCCGAGTCGACCCAAGGCCGCGTCTTTTTCACCGCCGGCAAAGACTTGGATCGTTACGTCGTCTGGGACTACGTGAACCGACGCCGCAGCATCATCTCTTGATCGACTCTCCTTTCGCGATCGGAACGGCATGAGCGACTGGCTGCTATACGGTGCCAACGGCTACACGGCAAAGCTGATCGCGCGCGAGGCGAAGGCCTGTGGGATGCGGCCGATTCTCGCCGGCCGAAATCGGCGGACGATCGACGCGCTCGCCCGCGAGCTTGATTGCGAGTCTCGCATCTTCAACCTCGACGATGCCGCGGCGCTCACGACGAACCTGCGCGGCATTCAAGTCGTGCTTAATTGCGCCGGCCCCTTCGTGCGCACTTCGCCCCCCCTGATCGCCGCGTGCATTAAGGCCAAGGTTTCTTATCTCGACATCACGGGCGAGATCGACGCGATCGAACATGCGGCGACATGCCGCGACGCGGCCCGTGCGGCCGGCGTTTCGATCATTCCCTCGGTCGGGTTCGACGTCGTGCCGACCGATTGCTTGGCTGCGATGCTCAAAGCCGAAATGCCCGACGCCACGCACCTCGCACTCGCCTTTACCGGCAGCGGCACGCTCTCGCCGGGCACCGCCAAGACGGCGCTCGAAAGCCTGCCGCACGGCGGCCGGGCACGCATCGCCGGCCGGATCGAAGCAGTTCCGGCCGGTTGGAAGACCCGCACGATTCCCTTTCCCGGCGGCCCGAAACGCGCGACGACGATCGCTTGGGGGGACGTTGCCAGCGCCTACTATTCGACCGGCATTCCCAACATCGAAACCTACACGGTGCTCGGCAAACACGCCGGCAAGCGCATGCGCCTGCTCGCGCCGCTCTTGAAGTTCCCGCCGCTGCTCGCACTCGGTCGCTGGTTCATCGACCGCATGATCAAAGGCCCAAGTGCCGATGAACTAGCGAACGGCCGCAGCGAAATCTGGGGCGAAGTCACAAACGAGGCCGGCCGAACGCACACCGCCACGCTCACAACTCCCAACGGCTACCGCCTCACCGTGCTCACGAGCCTCGCGGCGGTTGAGCGAATACTAAAAGGCAATATCGCAACCGGCTTTCAAACGCCGAGCCGAGCGTTCGGAAAAGATTTCGTGTTGGCGATTTCAGGTGTTCGCTTAGGTGAATAGTCTATTGGATCAATCGAACTCGAGTTCCACCGGGCGAAATGGTAACGAACGATTTGGTCCATTCGAGATGGGTCAATCGTAGCGACTCGGTAACGCAAGCTGACTTCAAAGCGGCGCTCAGACCGCTCAATCGCAGCAGTATGATGCCGAAGTGAACACGTCTCAAACGATAAACCAACTCGCCGAAATCCTTATCGGAAGTCATCAGCGGTGACTTTTCCGTAACCGCTTTTTCAAGAACCACATCGTCGGAGACACCAGGCGACACTTCCGAGATGTAGATTATCTCGTGCCCCATTGCGCGGGCATGCTCGACGATCGGACGGTCGACGCTTTCATCGGCAACGATTTTCATTTCGCCACTGAGGTAGCATGTACGACTTCGGACTTCATCGAATCCGCCGCGAAGGCCAGGGCAGCTAAAACGGCCTCTCGCGAGACGTTCGGGAAGGCGCCGAGGATTTGGTCGATCGTTTCGCCGGCGGCCATGCGCTCCAAGATTAGTTCGACGGTAATACGTGTTCCGACGACAACCGGTTTACCGAACATCACACTTGGTTCGGAAGTAATCCATTGCCGATAGGCGGTCGACATCGCAAAGCTCCTAACAAAAAAGGCCTGAGCGATCGGTGGATCGCCCAGGCCTATTATACAACGCTCGGAAATCATTGCGAATTCCGTGATGCCATGGATGTTCTCTACAAATACATATTGATCGTATTCTCGATCAATTCTTGTCGGCCGCTGCGGTTGGCGGTGATTTCGCCCTTGTCGAGCATGTATTTTTCGAGTGAGGCGAACGAGGCTTTGCCCCCTTCGATTTCGGCGCCGACTCCGGTGTCCCACGTGGCGTAACGCTCTTGTAACATCTTCTCGAGCTTGCCGTCGGCGCGAATCGCCGCGGCGATCTTCAGGCCGTGCGCGAAAGCGTCCATGCCGCCGATGTGGGCATAGAACAAATCAACCGGCTCGAAGCTTTCGCGGCGCACCTTAGCGTCGAAGTTCACGCCGCCCGGGGAGATGCCGCCGTACTTCAAGATCGAGAGCATGCACTGCGTCGTCAGGTAGACGTCGGTCGGGAACTGGTCGGTATCCCAACCGAGGAGCAAGTCGCCGGTGTTGGCGTCGATCGAACCGAGCATTCCTTGCATGCCCGCGTATTCGAGCTCGTGCATCATCGAGTGGCCGGCGAGCGTGGCATGGTTCGTTTCGATATTCATCTTCACGTGCTTCTCCAAGCCGTAGGCACGGAGGAAGTTCACGCAAGCGGCAACGTCGTAATCGTATTGATGCTTGGTCGGCTCCTTCGGCTTCGGCTCGAAGAGGAACTGGCCGGTGAAGCCGATCTGCTTCGCATAGTCGACCGCCATGTGCATGAACTTCGCGAGATGATCGATCTCGCGCTTCATGTCGGTGTTGAAGATGCACTGATAACCTTCACGACCGCCCCAGAACACATAGTTCTCGCCGCCGAGCTCCTTCGTTACCTCGATGGCCTTCTTCACCTGCGCGGCGGCGTAAGCAAACGCATCGGCATTGGAGCTGGTCGCCGCTCCGTGCATATAGCGTGGGTTGCTGAAGAGGTTGGCCGTGCCCCAGAGCAGCTTGATGCCACTCCGGCCTTGCTCTTCCTTCAACGTCTTCACGACGGCGTCGAGATTCTTATTGCTCTCGGCGAGCGTTTTTCCTTCGGGTGCGACGTCCCGATCGTGGAAGCAATAGAAACCGGCACCGAGCTTCTCCATAAACTCAAACGCGACGCGAGCCCGATTGCAGGCGTTCTCGACGTTGTCGACCGGACCTTCCCACGGACGGAGCATCGTGCCGGGACCGAACGGATCGCTACCCGTCCCGCGAAACGTGTGCCAGTAAGCGACGCCGAACCGCAGATGGTCGAACATCGTTTTGCCTTCGACCTTGGCTGTAGCGTCGTAGTGTCGAAACGCCAGCGGATTCTTCGACTGCGGACCTTCGTATTTGATCTTAGAGATATCGGCGAAAGCGGCCATGACGGCGTCCTCGAGTGGGCGGTGTATGAAGGCAACGTGGAAGATCGAACCAGCTATTTTGCAGATGCAAAGCCCCTTCGCAAGGACCTCGCCGTCCGTCGATGAGTGGCTTTTTTGCGGCTACTTCGGGCTTTTCTCTAGGCTTTTCGGCGGGGCTTTCTGCGACCGGACATACTCGAACAAATCGGCGGCTTCCTGGCTCGTCAGATCGCTCAAGATGCGGTCGGGCATCAACGACTTGTCGCTCTTCTTCAACTCCTCGATGCTCTTACGCGGCAGCCGAACGATCAACCGTTCGGGCGTCTTGAGCACGACCTCTTGTACATTTTGCTCGACGATCAAGCCGATCAACGTACGGCCGTCGTCGGTGACGACGCTGTAGGCCGCGAACGGGTCGTCGATCTTCAGCGATGGGTTTAACACGTGCTGCACCATGTCGCCAAGCGACGGATACTTCTTGGTAATCTCCTGCAGCGTGGGGCCGATCGACTTCTGCTTGTCGTCAAGTTCATGGCAATTGCGGCAGCGTGCGCCGTCGCTGAAATAGATGAGCTTGCCTCGATCGTGATCGCCGGTTTTGCCGAGAATCACCAGCGGATCGATCGTCGGCCCGAGCGTGGCCCGGCGTTGCGACTCCGGGATAAACGTTTCGAACAATCCGCGAACATCGCTCTTCGACGTCTTCACACCGGCTGCGACCGCGGCTTGAAATTCCGCTTCGGGCAGCTTACCGCCGTGCATCTTGGCGACCAACGCGAGAGCGTCGCTTGTATTTTTCACGGCGTCTTCGGCCGGCATGTTAGCGACAGACGACGCTGCGTTCGGCGACAGCGAACGAATCCATTCGTCGATCAAGGCCACACCTCGACTATCGACGACGCGCGAGCCGATATACGGCATCCGTGCGTATCCGAGCTTCGACATGCGATAGAGCAACACGCTATGCGACGGTTCTCCCGGTACGATCAGCTTGGCATCCGAAAGACCGAACGTCCCGATGCCGGTCCCTTTGTTCGTGTTCAGCTTCTCGAACGGCAAGTCGCGCCGCAAGAAAAACGACACGATCGCGTTACCGCCGGGATGATGACAGGCGCTGCAATTGGCGTGCAGGTAGCTGCGGGCCCGATCGTCGAACGGTTTCGCGGGATCGTGCGGATCGACGAGGCTCCACTTCGCTCCACCAGCCGGCGAAGGGGAGGGGGCGACGATTCCGGCAGCGGATAGTTGCATCAAGTTCGATATCGCAGCAGCCGGCCCCGACGAGGGCGATCCACTTAGATCGAGTTGTTGCGGCGTGAATCCGAGAATGAACTTCGGGCCGACGTTGTGGCAGAGTTTGCATTCATTCACGGCATTGACATGCCAGGTCCGATCGAGCGGCTCTCGAGCACCGGGCCCCGCGACCGAGGCTTCCTGGCGCAACGACTTACTTGTGCCGACCGACGATACCAGTTCGGCATCCGTTCCTTCATCGTTCCAAAGGTAGCTGTACGGTCGCCACGTGCCGTCTTCGTAGTGGAGAATTTGCGTCTCTAAGCGAATCGCACCGGGATTGTTAGGCAACGTGACATTCTTCGCAAACACGGTCCCTTCCGGATACGTCAACGATTCGTAAGCGTACGACACCGGAATCGGCTCGGTGCCGGGTGCGGCGACGAACCGCGCGCCTTCAGCCCCGTCCATCCAGCGCGGCGCGACAACCGAATACGGCACGACACCGGCGGCCGGCTTCAGTTCCTTGAGCTTCGTCTTCGGGTCCGAAACGAAGAGCCCCGTCTCGCTCAGCTTTCGCGGGAACGTCGCCGAGTTGTCTTTCTTGTCCGACGGCAGCAACTCGTAAATCTTTCCGGTCGCGTCGTAGTCGAGCACGTAGATTTCGCCCGCGCTTGCTTCCGTAAAGGCGACGATGCGTAAGTCGGTGTCGCAGAGGGTCGTGCCGGCGTACGAGTTGTCTTCATCGGGTTGCACGCTCCAGATCGTGCCGGTGATGTAGTCGCCGTAGACGAACGCGCCGTTGAGCCCCGGCAGCTTCTTACCCCGATAAACAGGGCCGCCGATAACCGAATTGGCTTCCGTGTGGGAGTGATCTTTGATCGGCGGCACGATCGGCGTCGGCCCGACCTTTACTTCGCTCCGGAGCGCGGCGCGTCCTTCCATCACCGGCCAACCGCAATTGCTGCCCGGCGCGAGGCGATGCACTACTTCCCACGTCTCCCAGCCGTTGTCGGCGACGAACACACCGCCGGTCTGTGGGTCGATGCCGAACTTCCACGGGTTGCGCAAGCCGTAAGAATAGATTTCGGGCCGAGCGCCTGAAAGCGCGACGAACGGATTGCCGCTCGGCACGGTGTAGGTCCGTTCGCCGGCTGCGCGGTCGACGTCGATTCGCAGCACCGCGCCGAGCAAGTCGTCGACCGTTTGCCCGGTCGTCAGCCCATCGGGCGGGTTCGGGCCCGAGCCGTCGCCGGTGGAAATATAAAGATAACCGTCGGTGCCGAACTCCAGGCAGCCGCCGTTGTGGCCGCCCGACGGCCACTTGATGACGACCTGTTCGCTATCCGCGAGAAGCTTCGGCGGGGCGTTGCCGGCGGCCGGCGAACGATCGAGCGTGAACCGCGAGACACGCGTCAGGCCGCCCCCCTCGGGATGAACGTAGCACAGAAACAGATAACCGTTCTCGACGAACTTCGGATGGCATTCGGCGTCGAAGAGCGAGATATTTTGCTGAGTCGATCCGGCAGGCAACAACGACTGCAAGTCGACGAGCAAGTCGGCTTGTGCGATTTCATAATCCTTCGGAAAGCTGAAAACCTTGCCCGCCATCTCCGTAATGAGAAGTCGCTTCGAGCCGGGAAGCTCTTCAATGCTCGTCGGCTTCTCGAATCGCAATTCCGGAAACGCCGACACGACGCGATACGGCTCGGGCTTCTCCGGCGAACCGTGAATGCGTGAGGTCGTCCAAGGCTGACGCTTCGAGGAACTCGCCGCCGTCCGTTCGCCGGCCGTCTGTGCGTCAACGGTCGTGAGCATGAGCCAGATCGCAGCCACGCCGAGGCTACCTACGGCAAACAAAGATCGAATCGAGAGGCGACGAACGAGCATTGCAAAATCCTTCCACACCGAGAGGGCCTGTGGGGTACGAATGCGAATAGTATCGCAGAATATGATTCCGGCTCAACAACCGGAGAGAAACTCAGGAAACACCGAACGGGAAGGGCGTTATTCCGCCGGTTCGGCAGCCGGCTGCGGCTCGGAGATTTCCGCGCGTCGCACGATCAACCGTGCGATCCGCATGTCGGCCATTTCATCTACATGGAGCTTGTATTGCCCCACGACGACTTCGTCTCCCACTTCGGCCGAGCGGCGGAGTTGCGTCAAGGTATAGCCGGCGATCGTCTCGTAGCCTTCTTGCTCGCTCAGTTCCGTGCCGAACTGTTCGTTGAATTCGCTGACCGTCATTAAGCCGGAAATCGACGCGGAGCCGTCGGCATGTACCTCAACCGGATGCCGCGACTCTTCTTCGTTCGTGTCGAACTCGTCGCGCACGTCGCCGACGAGCTCTTCAAGAATATCCTCGAACGTAACGATGCCCGCCGTGCCGCCGTATTCGTCGATCACGACCGCCATGTGGCACTGTTTCGCGAGCATTTCCGACAAGAGATCGTCTATCGACAACACGCCCGGCACCGAGATCACCGGGCGAATCAGACTGCGCAAGCTGAAAGCCGGCTTGCGCCCTTCTTGCGTTTGATACACCATTTCGAACAAGTCTTTGATGTTCAATACGCCGATGATATTGTCGAGCGATTCTTCATAGACCGGGAAGCGCGTGAAGCGGCGCGTGGCGGCCAGTTCGATCAGCTGCGGAAACTTCGCGTTCGACGGAATCCCCTCGACTTCCGTGCGCGGCATCATCACTTGGCTCACGCGCTTGTCGCCGAAGTCGAACACGCGGCGGAGCATACGCTCTTCACTCGGTTTCAAGATGCCGGCCTCGCGGCTCTGCGCGACGAGCATTTCCAACTCTTCCACGGAATGAATCGACGCGTGATCGTCGGTGCTCGATAAGCCGAATGAGCGGACGACGAGATTGCCGATGCCGTTCATCAACAGCACGATCGGGCGAAAGATTCGATTGAAGATCGCCAGCGGTCGCGCGACCCACATCGCGGTCATTTCGCTTCGCTGCAGCGCAATCGACTTAGGGACCAACTCCCCCATCACGATATGCAGCGCCGTGATCAGAAAGAAACTCACGCCGAACGCCAGCGCGTGCGAAAGAACCTTCGAGCCTTCGCCGACGATCGACGCGAACACCGGATCGAACAACCGAGCCAATGCAGGCTCGCCGACCCAACCCAAGGCCAAGCTTGCGAGCGTAATCCCCAACTGCGTGGCGGCGATATAGTTGTCGAGATGTTCCAGTTGCCCTTGGACGATCTTCGCGCTTCGTCTCCCTTCGGCGACGAGCTGATCGATGCGCGTCTTGCGCACTTTCACCAGCGCAAATTCCGCGGCGACGAAAAAACCATTCGCGGCGACCAAGGCCAAGACGGCGAGCGTTCCCCAAACAAAGTCCATGAGTGTCGCTTTCGATCATCCGAAACTCGTGCAGAGCGGAACCCCGACCGCTCATCGGCTGCAAACGCCGCGCCTCGACCGAACAAATGTCCTCGGCCGAAATAGTGTAGCCGATTCCGACCAAGTTCAGGTGAACTTCCGGATTAACCAGTCGGCTAAAACAGGGGAAGTCTGCATCAGCGTAAACAGAATTCGAGCCTTCCACGGCACGATCAACTCCCCCCGACGTCGCTCGCACGCAGTCAAGATTTTCGCCGCCAAAACCTCGGGCTGTATTCGACTTACCTTCACACCTCCGCCCGGTTTTCGGGCGCTCTCGGGCAACTTCGCCAACTCTTCCGGGCTCCGCACCCGACCGTCGTCGCGTGCAATCGGGCCGGGGCAGACCAGCAACACATGCAACCCTTCGACGGCGAGCTCGAGACGAAGCTGCTGCGTGTAAGCCGTGACGGCGAACTTCGACGCCGGGTATGCCCCGAGAAAGCGCGAGGCGGCCTTACCGGCAAGCGAGCCGATATTGACCAAGTGCCCTTTCGACGCGATGAGGTGCGGAGCCGCGGCACGCGTGCAACGCACGACCGCCAACAAGTTCAAGTCGAGCATCTCGCGGAAATCTTCGACCGTCGTCTCGAGCACCCCCTTGCGCATCGAAAGACCGGCGTTGTTCACCAAGGCATCGATCCGACCGAAGCGTTCGATCGTCCGAGCAATCAGCGCGGCGACGTCTTCGTCGCGCGTCACGTCGGTCGGCACGCTGAGGAGGCCGACTTCTCGCGACTGGCCGTTGAGTAAGCGCAACCGCTCTTCAGCGGCTTGTAAAGTCGCCGGAGTACGCGCCGATAAGACGACGTTCGCTCCGGCGCGAACGAATGCTTCGGCGATCGAATACCCCAATCCGCCGGAAGCTCCGGTGACGACGACGACTTTTTGCGACCAGTAAGACATGACGAATTGGATTCTCTAAGGCAACGGCTGCGAAAGCTCATTCCGTGATTGGCTTAAATTCCGTAACTTCCCATTCCAAGTCTTGATGCCGTCCCATGATCTGATGCAGGTATTTTTTCGGATAGCCGAATCGCTCATCGAATCGACAACGAATCATGACGCCGGCCACATCGTTGCCGTATTTCTCTTTCGGCCGCTCCGTGCTTTCCAAATCGGTATCGACGGTATCGAACATGCCCGGCACCGTCCAAGGCTCCCAAGTTCGCTCTTGTTTCGGCTGAATACCGTTGCGGGTCATCGCCGTCGGTCGACTATCGCGCACGCTCACCTTAATCTCGCCCGACTGTCGGCCGCTGAGCACGATCGTGATGTCGTAGTCGGCAAGGCCGGCTGCGGCCCAGCGTTCGCGCGCCGCAGCAAGATCGGCGGGCTTACATTCCGGCAAGCCGGGCCCGATCCATTTGCGAATCCCGATCATCGCCGCCACAACAAGCACCGGAATCAACGCTACGACGATCGTGCGACGTGCGATCCCGCGGCGCGCTCTCAAGATTTCCGGATGACAGTCCATACAGGGGAGGCAAGCGCGCGTAAGAATGACGATGTAGCGATAACGAAGCAAGCCGCTCGATACGATCGAAGCCGATACAGTATACTCTCAGTCACTCCATTTCAGCACCAGGGATGTTGCCATGAACGTCAATCGCTCGCGCGCCAATACAAAGATCATCGCCACGGTCGGGCCCGCTTCGCGCGAAGAGGCGCAACTCTCTGCGCTGATCGACGCCGGAGTCGATGTCTTTCGTCTTAACATGGCACACGGCGAGATTCCGCAACACGAAGAAGTACTCGCACGCATTCGCAAGCTAAGCGCCGAGAAGCGGCACCCCATCGCCGTGCTGGTCGATCTGGCAGGCCCGAAGATTCGCTTGGGCGAACTCGTGGGAGGCGAAGTGAAATGCGAACTCAACGCACAATTCGAATTCATTCGCGAAGAACAATCTGCCGACCCGCACAAGCTTGGCTCCACCTACGATCGCTTAGTCGACGAACTCCAGGTCGGCGATCGCGTGATGCTGGCCGACGGCACGGTGAGCATGCTCGTCGAATCGAAAACCAAAAACGGCGCGAAGTGCCGTTGCGTGCAAGCCGGCCCGATCCGCAGCCGCCAAGGAATCAATCTGCCGGGGGTGAAAGTCAGCTTGCCGGCGATGAGCGAAGAAGACAAAGAACACGCCGTGTGGGCGGCGAAGAACGGCGTCGACTACGTGAGCCTGAGCTTCGTCCGCTCGCCGAAGGAAGTGCTCGAATTAAAGTGGCTGCTCGACTTCCACCATTCTTCGGCCCGCGTGATCGCCAAGATCGAAAAGCAAGAAGCGCTCGATCATTTGGAAGCGATCGTCAACGCTACGGACGGCATCATGGTTGCGCGCGGCGATCTCGGCGTCGAGATCGATGTGGCCCGCATGCCGGTCGTGCAGAAGCAAATCATTGCGATGTGCCACCGGTATCAAAAGCCGGTCATCGTAGCGACGCAAATGCTCGACAGCATGCAACACTCTCCAAGGCCGACGCGCGCGGAAGTAACCGATATCGCCAACGCGATTCTCGACGGCTGCGATGCCTGCATGCTTTCGGGCGAAACGGCCGTCGGCGACTTTCCGATCGCCGCGGTGGAAATGATGGATCGGGTAGCCGTCGCGACGGAACCGCTTTTCGCAACGCGTCCGCCGTTTCAAACTCCCGATCGACTCCCCGAAGGCCTCGAGCCGATTACGCACGGAGTCGTGCTCGGGGCCACGCAGATCGCCAAGCAACTCGATGCGAAGATCATGATCGTGGTCAGCCATAGCGGCGTTACGGCGCTGGCCGTCTCGAAACATCGGAGCCTCATCCCGACGATCGGCGTCAGCAATCGAGAATCGACGCTGCGGCAAATGTGTCTTTATTGGGGGGTCATTCCCTTGGCCGAGGCGCCGACTACTGACAGCTTCGAGCTGATTCAGCATGTGCAGAAGTGGGGGATCGATAACGGAACCCTCGCGGTCGGCGACAACCTCGTACTCGTTGCCGGCATCGGCCTCGCCTCGAAGGGACACAACATGGTCCGCGTCCATATCGTCGGCCAAGCCGTCTAAGCCGGCGGCGTTCAGCTTGCCCGCATCGGTCGACCTGGTCGCCTATCGAAAGATTAACGATCGTACCGATCGTTTCGTGCGCGCTGCGATAACTCGCTCGAATTGTTTCGCCGCGTTCGAGGCATGATCCGCCTCATCGCGCACTTCCGCCGATAACGATCAAAGCCGTTGCGGAGCGATGCCATCCTCATCGCGATCCGCCGGCATGGAGACCATCGCATGCTCGCTCGCTACCTCGCACTTCGCGCCGCTACCATTCTGCTGGTCGTCGTCGGACTTTGCGGCACCTCGCGCGCCGGCGATTGTTTGCGCCGCCTCGGTCTGGGCTTCAGCGCCGGCTACCATGCCCCCGTTGCCTGCCCGACCCCTGGGTGCTGCGAAAAGCTCTCGGTCTGGACAGGTTGGAAGCAAGCCTGTGCTCTGCCGAACACTCGTCCGATCGGCGGCAATTGCGGCTGCGCACCCTGCACGCCCGCTCCCACCTGCGGCTCGACGTTCGGCTTGCGGATGTTGCCCGGTTGCTCGGCATGCCAAGGGGGGACGGGAACGATCGGGCGTGCGCCGCTCGTGTTCAACTAGTCGTCGTCGATTGCACCTTTCCGATCCATTCTCGGCACCTGCTCGCGCTCCGCGGTCCATGAGTTTTCGATGAGCGATTCATGTATCGTCGATGTAGGGTGGAGAAAAGAAATGAAGAAGTCCGGTCGAGTTGCCGATACACGTAGATAGGACGTTACGGCCGGCCGTAGCGTTTCAGGATAGAGGTCATGGCAAACCGACGGAACGGATTGCCATGACCTTTTTTTATCGGCTCATCGAGCGGCTCCTGGACTAAGTCCCGTCGCCTGCCGCTCAGTCCGACTTCTTCGTCGGATTCATTTGCCGCTCGGCGATCAATCGCCGCCGGGGCGGTTCGCGCGCCGTCGCCGTTCGTTTATCATGGCAAGCGCGTTCGCGACCGGCGGAGAGTTCGCGACGCATCCTTCGTCCGGAGCTAGTCGTTGATCGTCGGCCCTCTTTTCACGCGTGAATGGACGACCTTGCCGCGCCGCGGTCGATTGTTCTTTGCCCGCGCTACTTACGGCGGCGCCTCGGCGGTGCTCATCATCACCGCGTGGCAAGTGCTCGCAGGCTCGCAAGTCGTGCGCAACGTCGGCGACTTCGCCCACTTCGGCACGACTATTTTCCAACTCCTCGCGCCGTTGCATCTGTCGGCCGCCGTTTTCTTCGCGGCTCTTTCGACGGCGGCGGCCGTGGCCCAAGAGAAAGATCGTCGCACGTTCGATCTGCTTTTACTCACGAATCTGTCGAATAGCGAACTCGTCCTCGGCAAGCTGTTGGGCAGCTTGCTGGCCGTCGCCAACCTCGTCATCGCCGCAGTGCCGTTCTTAGCGCTCACGGCCCTGATGGGAGGCATCGAGTTCAGTAAGATCATCGCGGTTTTTTGGATCACGGTCGGAGCGATGATCGTCGCCGGAAGCCTTGGCTCGACCATCGCGTTGTGGCGCGACAAGACCTTTCAAACGTTGGCGACGACGACCCTCGTCATCATTGCTTGGACCGGCTTCTGGGAAGCGGTCGCGCGCGGGGCGCTGGGAAACGATTGTCGCGGAATTTCCTGTGATACTTGGGCAGCCGTGGCGAGCCCTTGGCATGCGATTCTGGTCGTGGTGCGGCCGTTTACGGTCGACGATTCGACCGTCGGTATCGCCTCTCGATTCGTTCCCTATTCGTCGTGGAGTCTTACCGTCGTCGTCTCGCTGATGCTAAGCGGCTTGCTGAACCTCTGGGCGATTTGGCGCGTTCGCGTGTGGAATCCTTCGCGCGAGGTGATGATCGCAAGTTCGACTCCCGGCCCGGTTCTCGAGGCCGAAGCGAAGTCACGAAATTCCGCAGCGCGACCTGAAGGTATCGAGCACCGCTGGAGTCTTTCCGCGGCGCGAACGTCCAATTCGGCCGCCGAACAACGGCCCGATGCTTCGTCGCCGGTCGCCGGTCGCGGTCTGAGAAAGAGCCGCGCAGTGTGGGACAACCCGATCCTGTGGCGCGAAATTCGAACTTGGGCTTACGGTCGAAAAGTGTTGCCGGTTCGTGCTGCATACGTCGGACTCATCGTCGCCGGCATGTGGGGACTATCGGCCGCCGCGAAAGAATCGACGACCTCGTTCGTCCAATTGGCGACGCTCGTCGTTCCGGCCGCCATCGTCGGCGCTTTGCTCATCAACATGCAAGCGGTTACCGCGGTCACCTCGGAGCGTGATGTTCGCGCGATCGATCTCTTGCTCGTTACCGATCTGACGCCGAAGGAATTCGTGTTCGGCAAGCTCGGCGGCATCTTTTACAACACCAAGGAGATGCTTGCCGCGCCGCTCGTCATGGCCTTGGCGCTGTGGTGGTTCGGTGTGACCGACGGAGAATCCGCCGGTTATCTTGCGTTCGGCTGGCTCGCGGTTGCCGGCTTCGCCGCCGTGGTCGGATTGCATATCGGCATGCACTACTCGAACTCGCGCAATGCAGCCGCGGTGAGCCTAGCGACCGTTTTCTTTCTCATCGTCGGAACGGCCGTGAGCATGCGCATCATGACCGCGTTCAGCGGTTCGTTTCAGGCGCAGCTGCAACCGTTTCTCGCCACGATCGTCGGCGGCGGCATCGGCCTCTACGTGGCGCTGGGGCGTAGAAACCCGTCCCCCGCGATCACATTGGCGTCGTTCGCGCTACCCTTGGCGACTTTCTATGCCATGACGAGCTTCTTGCTCGATGCGTTGCTCGCCACCTTTTTAGCCGTGGTCGGCGCATACTGCTTCGCGTCGGCGGCGCTGCTGGTGCCGGCGATCTTCGAGTTCGACGTAGCCGCCGGGCGCACGACGTCCGTAGATGAGAAAGAAGCCTAAGAGCCGCGTCGGCGAAGGTGGGCCTCAGCGAACCGCTTGCGTCTCGTCGTTGTTCTCTAGTTTAGCGATGATATCCGAGCGACTTGATCACGTTGATCATTTCTTCATGCGTGATGAAGCGGCGACGATGAATCCGCTTATAGTTGTCGATCGCCATCGCCAACTCGCGCGCTTCGCCGGAGAGCTCCGAATGGGCATCGGCGAATTGACGCCGTTCGACGGCCGGTTGATTCGCGGCCTCGCGTTGCCGACGATCCGACCAATTGGGCTCGGTCCTGCCTAGTTCTTGCGACATCGATCGTATTCCTCGACGACTCCCCACGTTGCGAAACGGGCCACGCATCCCGCATCTTCTGGGCGCAACGAAAGCAGTCCTGCGGAACTTTAGATCGCCCTTAGCGGGGGAGCAAATGAAGCCGAAGCCGACGAGGCGGAATCATCGCTAGACAAGGCATTTCGCACAACCAGCGATATGAGATCCATCGCCGAAGAATTCCGCTAAGCGTTACGATCGGATTATCCGTCGTCGCCGGTTCTCGCGACCATCTACCGGCGATAGTTGCCGAGCGCCCCGGTCGCCGCGGCTGCGGTCTGCTGCAACATCGCGCGACAACGGGGATCGTCGGGAGCGAGCGCGATCGCTTGTTGTGCCGTGCGGTACGCTTCCAAGCTCTGGCCTGCCGATGTTTCTACTTCCGCCAGCGCGAGCAACAACTCCGACGTCGCCGGACCTCGCTCGCACGCAGCCCGCAACGACTTCGCTGCTTCGTAACGCCGGTCTAAGGCCGCGTAGGCAAACCCCTCGGCCACGAATAAGTCTTGCGGCTCTTCACCGGGCCCATAGGTATCGGCGAGAGCTTGCAAGGAGCAGAGCGCTTTGTTCGGCTGCTGCAACGCCGCGTAGAGGTCGGCCGATTGGCGCAAGACTACACGGTTTCGCGGCTCGTAGGTGAGCGAACGTTGAGTGTCGGCGAGTGCTTGTTGCAACTCACCCCGCTCGCGCAGGATCCGGCCTTTCATCGCCCAAGCCGCAGCCGACTTCGGATCGACGTCGATGGCCCGGCGTACATCGGCGAGCGAGCCTTCGTAGTCGCGCGTGATTAAGCGCATCTCCGCCGCGCGAAGGCGTGTCTCGGTATCGTCGGCTGCATGGTTAAGCGCAGCTTCGATTTGTGCGATCGCTTCTTTCGGACGCCCTTGTTCCCATAGCACGTCCGCGTAATGCCGCCGCGCCTCCGGGTCGTCGGGGCAGGCCCGAATCGCTTGCGAGCAGTAGCGCTCGGCTTCGGAGAGATCGCGACGCTCCAGCGCGTTAACCCCTTGCTGCACGTATTGCCGACTCTCGACGACCGACTTGCTCACCGGATTCT
This sequence comes from Planctomycetia bacterium, assembly GCA_021413845.1. Lineage (NCBI taxonomy): Bacteria > Pseudomonadati > Planctomycetota > Planctomycetia > Planctomycetia bacterium. The sequence goes on from JAIOPP010000020.1 coordinate 101,194, forward strand.
GCATTCGCCAGAGGCAGCAACCACCGCAAGGCAACAGCAGCGGCAACAACAGCAGCGCGAGAAGAGATAACCGCTCGATAGGTCGCGGATAGAGCATCACGACGTCGGGGGCTCGGCTGGAATTTCGGCACGAAACAGTGGGTCGAGATCGTAGTGGAAACGCGCGCTCGGGAGCAAGACGTCCGGAGATGCCGGCATCGAGCGGCGGCGAGCCTTCTTTTGCCGGCAACGTTTCCTATAATGCAAAGCATTGCCCCCTATTTACCTCTATCGCGTCGAAAGCCATGCCTGCCGTATTTAATAAGATGGGAATCCGGTTTACCTATCCCGACAATTGGACCGTCGATGAGACCTCGGCCTTAGAGGGGGCCGCATCGGTCACTGTTTACAGCCCGACGGAATCCTTTTGGAGTGTGTCGCTCCACCCGGCAGATGTGGAAGCGGAGTCGTTGATACGATCGGCCATCGCGGCGCTAAAGGAAACCTACAGCGACCTCGACGTAGAAGAGATCAACGAATCGATCCAAGGGCGAGAGATCGTCGGGGCGGATGTCAATTTCTATTGCCTCGACCTTACCAACACCGCCCAGATTCGCGTGTTTGAATCTTCAAATTGCGTCGTCGTCGTATTCTGCCAAGCCGACGATCGCGATTTCGACGCGATTGGTCCCGTGTTTCATGCGATGACGATCAGCCTGCTTGCCGGCATGCCCGCACCGAACCCGAAGTAAGAGTCGCTCGCGGTCGATTGTCTAGCGACTTCCGAGCGTTAAGCCGGCGGCAAAGCGCTTGAGCCGTCGCGGCTTGGATCGCTATATTTCAGTCTCCTAGTTGCCTTCGTCGTAGCTTCCATCACCCGCCAAGAACATTCGGGCGAGTGCGTAGGCAGTCGTGACGACGGGCTTCCTCAGTAGATCTTAGCGCACGGAGGATCGGTTCATGGCGACGTTAGAGACATCAGGCACGACCGGCATCGGCGAGACTGCCGGCATCGTCTGGAAGACGCTTGCGGTGCAGGGGCCCACTTCGCTCACGAAGCTGATTAAGGAGACCGGAGCTCCGCGCGACACGGTGCTGCAAGCGCTCGGCTGGCTGGCCCGCGAAGATAAGATCGAAGTCGAAGACGGCCGCACGAAGAAATTCAGCTTGAAATAGCCGACCGGCGCGGATGGATCAATCGGCTCCGTTCGATTCTCGATCTCGCTTCAGCAACGCGGAATTCGACTGAGCGCCGAGCCAGCCGCGACGGTAGAAGAACCCCAGCATCCCGCACGCCGTCGCCAAGATAATGATCCAGACGAACAGATAGCCATACTTCCAGTTCAACTCCGGCATGTTCCAAGGTGAGTCGGCGTTGAAGTTCATGCCGTAGACGCCGACGATAAAGCTGAGCGGCATGAAGATCGTCGCGATCACGGTCAGCACGCGCATGATCTCGTTCATCCGATTGCTCAGGCTCGACAAGTAGAGATCCGTGAGATCGGAGCCCATTTCTCGATAGGTTTCTACGATGTCGATGATCTGCACCGTGTGATCGTAGAGATCGCGCAGGTAAACACGCGTCTCCTCGCAGATGATCGACGAAGTATCTCGAGCCAACTCGTTCATCGCTTCGCGCAGCGGCCAGATGACGCGCCGCAGCGCGCGTAAATTGAATTTCGCTTCATGGATGCGCGCGGCTGCCGCAGGCGACGGCGTAAGAATCACTTCGTCTTCCAATTCTTCCAACCGTTCGCCGAACTCTTCCAACAACGGAAAGAAGGCGTCGACCGCTCCGTCCAGCAAGGCGTAGGCCAGATAATCGGCACCCCGTTGCCGGATCAAACCGTCGCTTTCGCGCAAGCGTCGGCGAACCGCATCGAAGCAGTCGCCCGGATCTTCTAAAAACGTGATGACGAACCGCTTCCCGACGAAGAAGCTCACTTGCTCCGTCTGCAAGATCTCCTTCTGCGCGTGCATGCGAATCGTGATGAACAGCAGTTCGCCGTAACGATCGATCTTCGGCCGTTGATGCACGTTGACGACGTCTTCCATCGCCAACGGATGAAGATGGAATAACGCCGCGATGTCGCGCAACGTCTTCTCGCTGCCGAGCCCTTCGACATTGATCCATACGACCTGTCCGGTCGCCAGATACGGCTTCACCGCCGCGACATCCGCGATGTCGCGATCGATCAGCTTATCTTTGTCGTAAGCCATCAAATGCATCTCCGGACACGGCGCTTGCGGATCGATGATGATCGAACCCGGCGGCGCGCCGGCCGTCGCTTTGCGACGCCGGAAATGCGGCAAACGATGTTTGTCAGGCTTCTGTCGGCTCACGGCTTACGCCCCTTGCGAGGAAACTTCGCGACACGCCCTGCGGCAACGACGTTGAATCATCCTCGAACGAACCGGCGCTGTCGACCCTCGTCGATTTAGGCGACCTTCTTCTCGGTCAGAGGAAATGACGTTCGATCCTCCAAACCGGCCAGCAACGACTGCGTCGTGCGAAGCACCATTTCCTTCGGCCCGGAGGCGATCTCCAGGCCGGCTTCGTCGAACGTGCGAAGAATCGTCGTGTTGAGTTGATGGCGTAGCGGCGTGAGCGCTTCCAAACCGGAACTAAAGACGCGCAACTCGAACTCCAAACGTCCTTCGCCGACCTGCGTAAACGCCACGCTCGGCGAGGGATCGGCGAGCACCAAAGTATTCTCGCGGGCCGCCTGCAACAACAGTTCTCCGACCAACCGAACGTCGGAACCGTGCCCGACGCCGATGCGAATCACGGTTCGTAGCACATCGTCGGTGAGGGTCCAGTTGACGAGTTTTCCCGTAATGAATTCCTTATTCGGAACGATCAATTCCTTGCGATCCCAATCGACGATCGTGGTCGCACGGCCGCGGATTCGATTCACCGTGCCGGTAACGTCGCCGATCGTGACGGTATCGCCGACGCGAATCGGGCGCTCGCAAAGAATGATGAGTCCGGAGATGAAGTTGGCGAAGATCTCCTGCAAGCCGAAACCCAGCCCGACGGTCATCGCGGCGGCGAGCCATTGCACGCTCGACCATTGCACGCCGACCGCATTGCACATCGCCACGACTCCTGCGATGTGAATGACGTAACGTGCGGCCGTCGTCACGGCGTAGCGAACTCCTTGATCGATCGGCAGCCAGCGTAAGCAAGAGATTTCCAATAGGCCCGGCAGGTTCCGACCCGCGACGATCGTCATGAAGAGAATGATCGCGGCCCAGGTGACATCGGCAGCCGTCACCCATTGCAATCGGACGACCTCGACGACTTGCGCCGCACCATCGGTTCGCGCGACCGACTCGGCTTGCGTGACGGCATAAGAATACAGCTGCCACCGGTCGAGGAATTGCAGGGCGGGAAGCATGTCGGTCCAGATCCACCAGGTGCCCATCAGGAGCACCAAAGCCCCGAAACTATTCAGAATTCGCCGACTCTGGATATCGATCGTTTTCAAACTGAGCCCTGCCACGGCACGGCGCGGTGGGGCAACGATGCCGCTCGTCGTGGATATCGACGCTGCAATACTAGTTCCTAGTTTTGCGAAGCGTGCGGCGTCCGTCGTCGTTTCGAGTTGCGTCGGCGAGGTTTGCGCCATCTGTTGCCGCGCCAATTTCCGGCGAGCGACATAGAGCCAACGGAGGAGCAAGCCGCGCACCAGAACGCAACCGAGGACCAACCACAGCGTGCTTTGCAGTCGATAAGCGAGTTGCAACGCAGCGTAATGGTAGCCCGCGAGCGAGAGCCCGATGAGAACCGCCGGCGGCAGGCAACCGCCGATGAACCACAACCGCCGAAGACGATGACGGAAATCGTCGACATCTTCGTCGGAAAGCCGAGCGAGAATTCCTTTGGTCGGATGCAATGCAAATTGAGCGGCGCGCAACAGGCAAGCCATGCCGACGACGAACGCCGCCCGCCCGAGCGAAGCTTGCCAAGCGACGACTTCGAAAGACTCCATCGCCGCCGCGATCGCCGTAGCAGGAATGCCGATCGAGGCGAGACGCCACATCAGTCGACGCGTTCGATCGGCGATCTCGCTCGGCATGTTCAGATGCGCGACGGCAAGACCGTTGCGGCGGAGCGACTGCCGTACGAGGGCGATCGTCGCCCACACCGGGGCCGTCACGAACATGGCCGTTGCCAAGGCGCGAACGAAGCCATCGGCATTCGATTGCGCCGACAGGCGCGAACCGAGAAACCACAACACGGCCGGGGCAGGGGAGGCGACGACGATCGTTAGAGCGAGAGCCTGAATCGTCGGACGAATGCCGACCGTGACGTCTTGCTCCGCGTCGGTCCCCAATTTCGCGATTCGGGACCGACTTCGATGCAGGCACAGCACGAACGCCACGGCCGTGACAAGCGCAACGAACCAGACCAGCGGCGCCGCTCGAGCGTCGGCGATGAGCCGCGAGCCGACGTCGAGCCAATTACTCGGGCTCACCAATTGACTTGTCGCAGCGGTAAAGTCGGCGGACGTGAGCCCTGTTTGGGGCGGATAACTCGCGACCCAGAGAATTCGTTCGTCGATATAGGTCTGATAGAGCCGCACCGTCTGCATCAGCTCGCGTTCGGTCTTATCTTGCTCCAGCACCATCGCGTTGAAGTAGGCGTTGTAATCGGCGATCAACGCATCGAGATAGCCGCGCCGCGCCGTGAGCAATTCTCGAATAGCGGGCTCTAATTTTCTTCGCTCTTCATCGTCGAGCTTTTCCTCCAACGGAGCGAACACCGCAAGGGTTTGCGCATCGATATCGGCAAGCTCCGAGCGCTGTGCTTCGAGATCGACGAGTTGCAGTTTCGTGCTCGCGATTTCCTGCTGCCGATCACGAACGGAATCGCCGAGCACGCGCACATCGGGAAGCTGCCGGCGTTGCTTCACGAGCAACTGCCCGAGATCACCCGTGAGATCGGCGACTTGCCTCATGTGGGAGAATTCGCTTTTGAGCCGCGCCAGCCGTTGCTTCGTTTCCTTGACGTTGCGCTGCACGACTTTCAATTTCGCGGCCGGTCCGTCGGCGGCGCTCCGCTGCTGCGTCAAGCGTTCGTTTTCTTCCGCCCAAGGGAGCAACTCGCGGCGTGTCGTGATGAGTTTCCAACGCGCATCGCGGGCCTGCTCTTCCGCGACGACTTCCATCCGCCGCCCGACCGCTTCCTTCCACACGGCCGTTTGTTTGTCCAAAGCATTCGTGGTGCGTATCGCGATGTCTAACCGCATACGCAACAACTCTCGCGTCGCTTCGTAGCTCGGCAACTCTTGTGCATAAGAAGCTCGCTCGGCAAGGATGTTCGCGCGACGCGTCAGGAGCAGGACCCGCTGCGCTTTTTCCGCCGCCTCGTTCCGTTCGCCGCCGGTTGCCGGCGCTGCGCCGAGTTGCCGGTAGAGTTCTTCCAACCGCTTACGAGCGGCTTCGTCGAGGGTGCGTACTTCATCGAAGCGCGTCGTCCGACGGCGCTGCTGACCTTCCAAGTCGACTTGACCTTCGCGCGACGTTTTCAGTTCGGCTTCGAGTAGCGCCAGCCGTTGTTTCAATTCATCGAGGTTCTCGGAGTTCGGCTTCTCCGGAGGCGCGTCGTCGGGTGCTTCGCTTTCGAGTGCCTTGAGCTTCTCTGTTTCCGCGGGAGCTTGCCCGCGCTGAGCATCGAACTCGGCTCCTTTCGCGCGCCACTGATCCGCTTGGCGCAGTTCGTCGAGTGCTTGCCGATAAAGTTCGACGATGCTTTTCTTCACATCGCCGTTCGATTCGGGATCTTGCTCGGCGGCCTGCAGCGCCGCTTCGATTTGCGCGGCCGAGACATCGACCGTCGGCTGCGTCGTTGGAGCCGGCGTCGATTGTGCCGCGACGATGCCAACGCCGCTCACCATCAGCAAGTAGACGGACGCCGCCGAACGGAAAACCCGCGACATGATTCGATGCGACATTGCCTGCGATTCCTTTCGCGGCCCAAGCTACTTTGATAACTCCTCGCCGCCGGCAAATGCCGGTCGGTGAGGGGTCGCGATTGTAACTCGCGCAACGAACGTCGGCCACGCCAATCAGCGGCGTTGCAAGGCGTTACCGGCATTCACGTTGCGAATCGTCTCAACTGCGTGCCGGCGGTCGTAAGCCGCACCATGAAAAGTCCGTGCTCTCAGGGAGCCGGGTGCGGCGGCGGACGCGATCCGGTAGGGGTCGATGTCGGAACCGGTCGATTGATCAGTTCGATGACCTTTGCCGACAACGCGCTCGCGTTGGCGTTGGTCGGTTCATCGATCAAGAGTCGATCCAGATAATAGCGTGCCTCGTCTAAGCGCAGCTGTCGATAGTAGGTGTCCGCTAACGAGTATCGCGCCTCCGAATGGGTAGGCTCGATCCGCAGAACTTCCAAATAATGGCGCTCGGCATCGGCCCACTTGCTGCGATAGAGAAAGATATTAGCAAGATTAAAATGGGCACTGGTGTAGTTCGGTTCCATCTTCAATGTTAAGTAATACTGCTCGATCGCTCGATCCATCGACTCCGGCGTACCTTCGATTTGCAAGTACACGCCGAAGTTGTACTTCGCACGCTCGTTGCCGGGAGCCTTGTGTGTCGCGTCTTCCCACAACGCGACCTGACTCCGATAGTCGTAGTTGCGGCGCAGCGTCAACCCAATCAAAGCCGTCGCGAGAAGCGCGACGACGACGCTCTTAAAGATCAAGCCGGTCGTCTCGCGTAAGCCGAACTTTCCGCCAAGCGCGTTGAGGCCTGCATTTCCGACGACGACGATCAAGGCAACGATCGGCGCGAGCGGCAAGTACATTCGATGTTCGAAGCAAAGATCGATGATCGGCGCGATGCTCGACGTAGGCGCTAAGATCAAGAAGAAAGAACCGGCGAGGAAGCCGAGCGGTGGACAACGAAAAAGCGCGATCAGCGTCAAGAATCCGAATCCGCCGACGACGATCGCAGGAAAAACGATTCTTTCCCACTCGAACTTGGTCGGCCGCGGAGCGATATACGGAAACCGGTCCGACGCCGGCCAGGTCACCGGCATGCGCCAAGCGTAGTCGATGTTCAGATCCACCGGCAAGACGGCAAGCTGCATGTAGCGCCGTACGACTCCCAATTGCGTTAGCGCGTACTCCTGGGGCGTCACGCGCGAAGTGTCGAGAATTCCCGCATTGGGGTAATCTTTCCAGGTGAAGGCCATCAAGAAGAACAACAGCCCGAGCGTAACGAAAGTCGCCAAATGATAAAGCCCGCGGTTTCGCAGGAGCTCGCCCCAGGCGGAAGCGACGAACGTCCGGTCATACCAGAGCACGACGAACGGAGCAGTGATCATCACTTCTTTCGCGCCCATTCCGCACAGACACGCGAACACCGACGCAATCGCCCAGCCCCACCGTAAGCGGCTCCCGTCGGCGAAGCGAGTGAATGCGTAGAGCGTCAGCAAATAGAACATCCCCATCAGCGATTCATGCCGCTGATAGAGATAAGTAATGCTCTGCGTGTTCAACGGATGAACGACCCAAAGGAGCGCCACGACCAACGCGACACGCTCGGACGAATTCGCAAAACGTCCTCCGAGACAAGCGGCGGCGAACCCGCGGCGCGCAACGCCGTACAGCGCAAGACCCGCGATGATATGAATCGCGATGCCCGTAGCATGCCACACGGGCAAGTAGTGCCCCGACGTCGGCTCGATACCGAACGTTTTCGTCACGAATTGCGACGTCTTAAAGTCGAGAGCGAACGACAGGTAAACGAGCGGTCGCGTTCGTGCCTCGATGAAAAATCGCTCGACCTTCGACTTCTCACCGCTCCAGATATCTCCGATCCACGCCTGCTCGACGATGTAGTTGAACCCATCGAACACGAAGGGAACATGAAACGAATTGCCGTACGCCATCAGAGGCGCGAGGATCAGCACGACCCAGCCGAAGCGCCGCGCAAAGCTCTCGCTGCGCGACGACAAGCAAGCGTCCGGTGACGACGTCGTCTCTTGCTTAGGCGCCGCGGCGCCGCTCACGCTCATGCCGCGACCTCGCGCGCAAGCGTCGCTCGCTCTACTACCTGAAGCGCTTGATGAAGTTGCGATGCCCCGGCATCGGAGCGTGCGGCTCCCAACCCAGCCGGGCCAGGAAGCGATCGGAAAGTTTCAGATTCGAGGCGTCGCATACGAGGGCGTCGGCATTCTTAAGGCGGGCGATTTCATCCAACGTCGTCAGCGCGCGCCGGAAGGTCGCGTAGTCGGCATCGCGCGTCGTTTCGACGTATTGCAACGCAATGAACTTCGGGCAGCTGCGGGGCTGATTGAAGTATAGCCGACACCGGTTGCCCCGGAGAAGACGGTGCGCCAGTTGTCCGAAGAATCGTGTGCCGAGTTCCGTCGAGACCTTCGGAAACGGGCGGTAGGTCACGCGAAGCAGTTGCCCCTCGATGGTTTCGATCACGCCGTATCGCCGCCGCACGACGACTTCGGCGGACGACGAAAGATCGGTGATGGTTTCGTAGAGCAACATCGGCAAACGCTCGATCGGGCAGCGAAAATTCAGCAAGAGAGCCTTCGAGACCGAAGTTCTCCCGTGAAGTCTAGCTCCGAAATAAGCCGAGAATATCGACGCCGGCCGAATCGTCTACCGGCTGCCGAACGAGCGCAACGCCCGCAATAATGCCAGACTACAACCCAAGAGAAGAAACCCGACGACGAGCACCCCAGGCACGAGCCACGCCATCATGAACCGGTCCGACGCCCATTCCCACACCGGGCTCCAAGCCAAGATTACGGCCATTGCGGCGGAGCAGAGGTAAGGGCCGTACGGGAGCATTTCGCGCGTCCCGAAGAACCAAGACGGGAGACAAAGGATGAGCGCGGCGATCGGAGCGGCGAAGAACACGATCAAGGCCGGCTGCCAACCGAGATACGCGCCGATCATCGCCATGAGCGTGACGTCGCCGAAGCCCATCGCTTCCTTTTGAAAGGCCCATCCACCGAGAATGCGCACGATCCAGACGATCGCCGCTCCGCCGGCTAAGCCGATCAGCGCAGTCAACAGCGAGCCCCAACGAAGCGCTTCGTAGTTCCAAACCAGGCCGATCAGCGCCGAGCCGACGATGCCCGTACCGACGACCCAAGGTATCGATGGATCGAGACGGATGCGCGCCATCGTCACTCGCGCCGTGCGACGCACTCGGAGGATGTTCCACTTGAGCGGCGGCAAGCGTCCGCCGAAGATCAAGCCCCAACACCAGAGCCAAAAGCACGCCAGTCCGACGATGAGCCCGATCGTCCGTCCGCCGCCGAAGACCGCCTGAGGCCAAATCTCGGGAGCTGCGGCATCGAGCGGCAGTACGCGTCCGGTTCGCAGATCGAATAAGTGCGGCAGCAGCCCCCAAGGAAGCAACGTCAACAACGCGAGCCCCAGCAGCGTGCCTGGTACCGTAACCGCATCCGGAATGTTGCGTTCATCGGCGTCGATCAGCGAAGCCGCGAGCATGAACATGCCGAGCACCAGATGCACGAAGAATTGCACGTGCAAAATAAAACTCAAAGCAACGTCCGCGGCGATCGCCGGCGGCTGGGCAGGCGGAGATAACAAACCTCCTTGCACCGTCTCCCACCAATACCAACAAGGAATGCCGATCGCGCAGCCGATCTCGATCAAGAGGGGACGAATCCAAAATCCTCGCCCCAGCGTCGGCGCCATGCGCCGCAATCGCCACCAGCCGTAGATCGGCAGCCGATCCGAGGGCCCGAACGCCGTATCGCGCGGATGCCGGCGCGACCAAGGGCTATGGAATCGGGGCTCGTAGGCCAACGAATAGGTCGCCCAATTGACGACGGCAGCCAGCAACATGCCGACCAGGGCCGCGAGCGACAATCGGACGCCGAGCGGCAACGACAGAAAGCCGAGAAACAAATTCACGACGGCTCCCTTACGGGCCGAAGACCCAACCGAGCGATGATTTCTTCCGCGGCGACTTCCGGAGGAGCGGCGTCCGTATCGACGATGAGCGCCGCACATTCGCGATACCAAGGCTCGCGCTTCGCGAGCAACATCGCGATCTCAGGCAAGCCGCCGTGAAGCGTGAGGTTCGGCCGGCGCCCGAGGGTCACGGCATCGGCTTCGATCCGCGCATGCAACGTCTCCGGACCTGCCTGCAGCCACACGACGCCGGGGCGTCCGCGGATCAGATCGCGATTCCGCTCGCGTACCACGACTCCGCCACCGAGTGCGACGATGGTCTGCTCCCGCTCCAGCACATCGGCCAGGACTTCCGATTCCAAGTTCCGAAACGCTTCTTCGCCGTCTTCGGCGAACATCGCGGCGATCGTCTTCCCCGCGCGGCGCTCCAACTCGACATCGGCATCGAGCCAGCTCCAACCGAGCCGCTCGGCGATATGCCGCGCGACGGTCGTCTTTCCGGTCCCTCGATATCCGATGAGCAGCAAATTCATATTTCGCTTCGAGAGTCCGGCGTTAATCTTTGAGAGCGGCGCGCATGACTTCGAGCGGCGCGTGCGTTCCGGTGAAGTAGCGAAACTGCCACGCGGCTTGTCGAAGAAACATTTCGGTTCCGACGACGATCTTCGAGCCGCGCTCTTTCGCCTCTCGTAAAAGTCGCGTTTCGGCCGGATTATAGACGGTGTCGAACACGATCGCGCCGGGCCGCAAATAATCTTTCGCGAGCGGCGTATCGTCGATCTTCGGATACATCCCGAGCGGCGTGCAGTTCACGAGGATGTCGTACTCGACTTCGCTCCGTGCGTCCCAGTCGACAGTGCGGCAGCCGAGCGATTTCGCTAATTCTTCCGCACGCTCGGGATTGCGATTGGTCACCGTCGTCACGACGCCGCGCCGCAACAATCCGTACACGATTCCTTTCGCAGCCCCTCCGGCACCGAGAACCAACGCCCGCTTACCGGCCAACGAACCCTCCGCGCCGGCTGCCGCTTCCAGGCTTTCCATCGCTCCCGGCTCGTCGGTGTTATAGCCCAACGTTTCCCCCTCGGGCTCAAACACGAGCGTGTTCACCGCGCCGATCGCTTCCGTCGCCGGATCGAGCTTCGTCGCGCGGCGAAGCGCTGCTTCCTTATGAGGAATCGTCACACTGATGCCGCGCACGCCGAACTCCGGAGCTTCGGCGAGAAACGCTGCGAGGTCCGCCGGAGGAACACGAAACGGCACGTAACAGCCATCTAAGTCGGCATCCGCCAACGCTGCGTTATGAATCGCCGGACTACGACTATGGCCGATCGGGTCGCCGATCACGCCGTAGAACGGGGTGTCGGCCGTGATCGATTCGTACCGATAGAGATCGCGCATTTGCAGGAAGCCGATCTGCCCCGGTGCGACCGCTTCCACTGCCGACGGCGCAGAATAAGAAAACGGCGCGCCATACCTTGCGCCCATCACGCGCGACGGCAGGCCGAGTTCTCCCATGCAAAGCCCGACGGTAGCGGCCTTTGAGTTCGCATTCACGTCGCGCATCAAGCGCAACACACGAAACACGTCGGTCGCCCGCTCGGCCATCACGGCGAGTTTGACGACATCGGCATCGCACGCGGCGAGCTTGGCATGGATCGCCGCGAGGTCGCTCGGCATCGTTTTGAAATCGTGCATGCTCACGATGCGGCGGGTCGTGCCCGAGCGCGGAATCGCCTGGGCGGCGTCGGGCTCGAAGTCGACATACTCGGCACCGGCCGCGACTGCTGCGCGCAAGATATCGCGCCGCGTTTCTTCCGCAGCCGTCCAGCGTCCACCATCCTCGGGCCGGCGAACCGTGACGATGATCGGGCCGGGCCGGCCTGCGACGATGTGAGCGACATCGAACGGTTGCGACAGAAAATCGAGCCGGTATTCGACCAGCCCGCAGCCTTCGTGAACGAGCGCGGCATGGCGAGCCCGCAAGGTCGCGGGATCGTCGCAAGCCAAAGTGACGCAAATCAGCGACATAGATTCGAGCTAAGAGCTACGTTCGTTTGAACTGCTTATCGAGTTCTTCTTTGGTAAACACCAAGGCGGTCGGCCGGCCGTGCGGACAGTGGTGCGTGTCGCGCACCAAGTGCCGCTGCGCGAGCAGCGCCGCGACCTCTTCCTGCTTCAACGGGTCGCCTGCTTTGATCGCCGCTTTGCAAGAGATCATGTGCAACAACTCGTCGAGCAAATCACGGCGTTGCGGCACCTTGCCGTCGACGATGAGCTGATCGACTACGGAACGCAAAATCTCCGCGGCCGGCACCTTGGCGAGCATCGCCGGATAGCTGGAGACGAGAATCGTGTCGCCGCCGAACGGTTCGACCTTGATCCCGAGTTGCGCCAAGACGTCACTCTTCTCCAACACCATCGCCGCTTCGGAAGCCGGCAAATCGACCGGCTCCGGGACGAGCAACGCTTGGCTTTCGAGTTTGCCGTCGTTAATCTTCGCCCGCAGTTGTTCGTAAAGAATCCGTTCATGAAGGGCGTGCTGATCGATCACGAGCACCCCTTCATCGCTCTCGGCCAATAGATACCGATCGTGAACCTGAATGGCCCGCATCGGGTCGCGATAAAGCGCGGCCGGCTCTTGCGCAACGGCAAGCGATTCGTCGCGGCTCGCGGCGTTCGACTCAGGCGCGGTCTGCGTCGGACTTTCCGGACGAGTCGCGCTGCGGGCCATCGTCGAACTACCGAAATCGGGATACGGTCGAAACGGCGCGACCTTGTGCAAACCGAGCGGCATCCCAGGCGGCGCGGCCGAGAGGAGCGCGCCGGCTGTCGCACCGGAAGCGGAGTCGTCGAGATCCCACGGCGCGACGTTCGCGGCGATGCCCGCTGCCGGGCGATCGCCGGTCGCGGGCCCCCCTTGCGCCCAACGGACGAAATCTTGCCGAAGGCGGGCCGTTTGACTCGGGTCGTGAGCCGCGGAGTTCGCGTCGTCGGCAGGGCTCGGCAGAGCATCGGCCGTCGATTTCGCCGCGGGAACCGGTTCGAGTCGATGCGTGAGATCGGTCGCTAGGAACTTCGTGCGGAGCGTGCTCAGCAATTGGCTGTAGATCCGGCCGCCGTCTTGAAAGCGGACTTCCAGCTTCGTCGGATGGACGTTCACATCCACGGCGTCGGCCGGCATCTCGAAACGGAGAAACGTGATCGGGTATCTGCCCGTCAGGAGTAAGCCGCGATACGATTCGGTGAGCGCGTGCTGTAACGAACGATCGCGAATGAAGCGGCCGTTGAGAAACAAGTATTGCATCCGCGGATGCGAACGACTCTGACTTGGTCGGGCGACATGACCGTGCAAGCGAATGTCGCCGTCGCGGTTGTCGACCTGAATAAGATCCCGCGCCAGATCGTCGCCGAAGAAGAGCGCGATCCGCGATTCGACGTCTTGGCCTGACGGGAGATCGTAGACGACCCGTTCGTTGTGCCGGAGCATGAAACGAACTTGCGGATAAGCGAGCGCGAGCCGGGTGAAGGCTTCGGTGACATGCCCCATCTCGGTCTGAGCGGAGCGCATGAATTTGCGCCGCACCGGCGTGTTGTAAAACAGGTTGCGAATCTCGATCGTCGTGCCGGGCGACATGCCGCACGGAGCCGGATCGCCATGCACGCCGCCGACGACCTCGAGTTCCCAACCTTCGTCGCTCGTCGGCGTCCGGCTCTTGAGCAGGAACCGGCTGATCTCGGCGACGCTCGCCAACGCTTCGCCGCGAAAGCCGAACGTGTGGACGCGGAACAGATCGTCGGCATCGACGAGTTTGCTCGTCGCATGGCTGGCTACGGCGAGCGGCAGTTCTTCGCGCGGAATCCCGCCGCCGTCGTCGGCGACTCGAATCAGTTCCATCCCCCCTTGCTCGACCGAAATCTCGACACGCGTCGCCCCGGCGTCGAGCGAGTTCTCCGCCAATTCCTTGACGACGCTCGCCGGCCGCTCGATCACCTCGCCGGCAGCGATCTTATTGACGACGGAAGTGGGGAGGCGGAGGATCGGCATAGGGCGGAGCAGGGGTCGGGGGTCGGAGATCGGGGGTCAGAGAGGGAATGACGAATGTCGAATTTCTAATGACGAAGGAGCGAACTAGCTTCTTTTCTTCTGGTTTCTGACTTCTGGTTTCCTGTCTTTCAACTGACCACCGACCACTGACCACCGACCACTGTCACAGCCCGTATTCCTTGATCTTCCGATACAGCGTTCGTTCGCCGATGGCGAGCATGCGGGCGGCTTCTTCGCGATTGCCGTCGGCTGCGGTGAGAGTCTCGGTGATGAACATCCGTTCGATCTCTTCCAGCGGGCGACCGACCAGCGAAGCCAGTCCGACACCGCCGGCCGGAGACGCACCGACGGGATGCTCGACCGTCGTGCCGGCCGTCTCTTCCGTCGCCGGATCGACGAGCTCACTCGGCAGATCATCGACGTCGAGCACGCCGTCCATATCGACGACGATCATCCGTTCGACGGCGTTGCGCAATTCGCGGACGTTCCCCGGCCAGTCGTAGGCCATCATCCTACGTCGAGCAGCGGTCGACATGCTCTTGACCGTCTTCTCGTGCTGCTTCGCGAACTGCTTCATGAAGTGCTCGATCAACAACGGAATATCTTCCCGCCGATCGACCAACCGCGGCAAGACGATCGTGACGACTTTCAATCGATGATAGAGATCGCTCCGAAACGTCCCGGCCGCGATCGCTTGTTCGAGATTGCGGTTCGTCGCCGAGATGATCCGCACATTGACTTTGACTTGCTCATTCGAGCCGACGCGCGTAATCTCGCTGCTCTCCAAGACGCGGAGCAATTTGATCTGCGTCGGCATCGGCATGTCGCCGACTTCATCAAGAAACAAAGTGCCGCCGTTGGCGTATTCGAATTTGCCGATCCGGTCGTGCCGGGCGTCGGTAAACGCACCGGCGACGTGCCCGAAAAGTTCGCTTTCGAGAATGGTATCGCTGAGCGCAGCGCAGTTCAGCGCCACGAACGGCTTGTTTTTCCGCGGGCTGTTGTGATGAATCGCCTGGGCGACGAGTTCCTTGCCGGTTCCCGTCTCCCCTTGAATCAGCACGGCGGCGTTCGTCGGAGCGACCCGTTTCAACAACCCGATCAGGTCGTTCATTTTCGTACTAGTGCCGACGACCCCTTCGAAGCCGAACTTCTCGTCGAGCCGGCGATTGAGCTCGATATTCGTCCGCCGCAGCCGAGCCGCGACCGCCGCTTTCTCAGTGACGGCTCGCAGCTGGTTGATATCCAGCGGCTTAAGTAGGTAATTGAACGCCCCTTGCTGCATCGCTTCGACGGCCGAAGGAACGGTGCCGTGCCCGGTTACGAGAATGACTTCCGCGTCCGGCTGGTCGTCTTTCGCGCGGGCCAAGACTTCCAAGCCACCGACGTCGTTCATCACCAGGTCGGTAATGATGACGTCGAACTCGTTGCGCTCTAATTGCTTCAACCCCTCGGGCCCGCTCGTGGCCGTGGTGCAATCGAAGCCGACCCGCTCGAGACCGTCGGCCATCGTCAAGGCGTGCGGCTCATCGTTGTCGATGATCAGCACCTTGCTGCGCGTGAGGGGTTCGGTGACGGGTTTGGGAGCGGCTTTGGCCGCGGTCTTGGACATAGGGCAATCATACCCAATCCCGCGGGAGGTGCGGAGGGGGCAGGGGGAGCGAACCCAAGCGCCGATGCACGGATTTCGTGACTTAAACTTCGCGTTCCTGCGGCGCGGCATCCGTCGATTCGTGCAACGCCGAGTCTTCGCCCAAGCGCCGAAGCATCGGCAGCTCGATCGTAAAGCGAGTTCCACGGCCGAGCTCGCTTTGACAGGTAACCGTTCCGCCGTGCGCCTCGATCACTTTGCCCGTCATCGGCAGGCCGAGGCCCGTGCCGCCGGGCTTCGTCGAATAGAACGCCTCGAAGATGCGGGCCAGGGTCTTTTCGTCCATCCCACAACCGGTGTCGATGAGATGCAGACAAACTCCGCGCGGCGTCGTGTCGGTCGCGACGACGAGTTGCCCGCCGCCGGGCATCGACTGCTGCGCGTTGAGAATGAGATTGAGCATCGCCCCACGAAACTGCTCGCGATCGAGCAGCACGCTCGGCAAATCGGAACGCAAGTACGGCACGATTTCGATGCGGCTCTCTTCGGCTTTCGGGCGAAAGAAGTCGAGCAGTTTGCGAAGCTCTTCGTTCAAGTCGCTCGGCTCGAAGTTGAGCCGGCGCACCTTGGCGAAGTTCAAGAAGTCGTCGAGGATCGTTTGCAGCCGGCGACATTCGCGCTGCACCATTTGGATCTTCGCCGAGATCCGCTTATCGCGCGGTGTCTGAATGTCTACGAAGTCTTCGGCCAAGAGCTCCATGTTGAGCACGATCGTCGACAACGGATTCTTGATCTCATGAGCGAGCGAGCCGGTGAGCCGCGCGATCTGCGCATACTGCTCGGCATGGCTCTCGCGTAGAGCGTCTTCTTCGGTGCGTACTCCGTTGTCGATCATGAATGCCGGCGGCCGAATTCAGGCGACGAAGATCGGGGCGATCAAAACGAAAAAGCCCGGCGGCCGCAATAGCGACCGCCGGGCCTATTATACCGCACCGCACACGATGTTGCGGCGACGTTTTACTTCGATAACTACTAGGCGCTCGGGGCCGTGGCTTCGCCTGCTTCGCGCATCGCAGCCTTGCGGCTGAGCTTCACGCGGTCTTGGTCGTCGATGGCGATGACCTTAACTTGGATGATGTCGCCGACGCGGCAAACATCCCCCACGCTCCCGACATAGCCGTCGGCGAGTTCGCTGATGTGGCAGAGCCCATCCTTGCCGGGCAGGATTTCGACGAACGCACCGAAGTCTTTCACGCTCGAGACACGGCCTTCGTAGATCTTGCCGATCTTGACCGTCTCGGTGAGCGCTTCGACCCGACGCATACAGGCCTTCGCCGAAGCCGAATCGGCGCTGGCGACGATGACCGTGCCGTCGTCGTCGACGTCGATCGTCGCACCGGTTTCTTCTTGGATCGCACGAATCGTCTTTCCGCCCGGACCGATCAAGAGGCCGATCTTGTCCGGAGGAATTTGCGTGCGGAGGAGCCGCGGAGCCCATTGCGAAATCTCTTCGTACGGACGGGAGATCGTCGAGAGCATCGTCCGCAAGATGTTGATGCGGGCATCACGGGCCTGCACCAAAGTCGCTCGCGTGATTTCGAGGCTGATGCCCCGAATCTTCATGTCGAGCTGAATACCGGTGATGCCGTTTTGCGTTCCGGCCACCTTGAAGTCCATGTCGCCGTAGTGGTCTTCGTCGCCGATGATGTCGGTGAGCAGGCTCCACTGTTGCGGGTTCTCATAAACCAACCCGATCGAGATGCCTGCGACCGGATTCGTGATCGGCACGCCGGCCGACATGAGTCCGAGCGTGGCACCGCAGACCGTCGCCATCGAGCTGGAGCCGTTCGACTCCATGATGTCGGAGATCACGCGGATCGTGTACGGGAACTCTTCCGGATCGGGCAGGATCGGCTTCACGCTTCGTTCGGCCAACGCACCGTGGCCGATTTCACGACGGCCCGGTCCGCGGATCGGACGGCATTCGCCGACCGAGTACGGAGGGAAGTAGTAATCGAGCATGAACTTCTTCGAGTATTCGTCGATGAGGCCGTCGACACGTTGCTCGTCGCGATTCGTGCCGAGCACGACCGTGATGAGAGCTTGCGTCTCGCCCCGTTGAAACACGGCCGAGCCGTGAACGCGAGGGAGAACGTCGACGGTGCATTCGATCGGACGAATGGTCGTGTAATCGCGACCGTCCGGACGACGGCCCGTTAGGATCAAGTCGCGAACGACCCGCTCCGTGAAGCGCGACCAAGCACCCGAGAAAGCCGCCGGCGAATGGGCACCGGATGCGGCTGCGTCGGGAATGATCGCGGCGAGGGCTTTCGCCTTCACGGCCGAAACCGCTTCGTTGCGAGCCGACTTCCCTTCGATCGCCTTCGCTTGGCGGAGTTGATCGTAGAAGCCACCCTTGAGCAGGTCGTAGATGCCGTCGTCGGCCGGAGCGACCCACTCTTGCTTGATCTTACCGACCTTGCGGAAGAGTTCTTCCTGGAGGTCGATGATTTCGCGGATGTAGTTGTGACACGTTTCGATCGCCGCACCCATCTGGTCTTCCGGCAATTCGCGCGCGAAACCTTCGATCATGAGGATCGATTCGCGGCTTCCGGAAACGATCAGATCGAGGTCCGACTCTTCGAGTTGGGCCTGGGTCGGAAACACGACGAACTGTCCGTCGATGAGACCGAGCCGAACCGAGCCGAGAGGGCCTTGGAACGGCAAGTTCGAGAGGCCGAGGGCCACCGACGCGCCGTTCATGGCGAGCATGTCGCCGTCGTTTTGCTTATCGCTCGCCAAGACGCCGGCCATGATCTGGACTTCGTCGTGAAAGCCTTCCGGAAACAACGGCCGGATCGGACGATCCATCAACCGCGACGTGAGGGTTTCCTTCATCGTCGGGCGACCTTCGCGCTTCAAGAAGCCGCCGGGAAACTTACCGGCTGCGGCGGCGCGTTCGCGATAATCGCATGTGAGCGGGAAGAAGTCGATGCCCGCTCGAGGAGCACCGGTGGCGGCTGCCGTGAAGACGACGGTGTCGCCGTATTGCACAAGGCAACTTCCGGCAGCTTGCTTCGCCAAATAGCCGGTCTCAATGGAGAGAATCCCGGCTCCGATTTGCTTTTCTACTCTTACTTTAGCCAATGTACGTCCCCTACCTTTTGCTGCGTCCTGGCAGCACGCTCGGAGGCGGAGGGAATCCGGTCGAGGAACCGACGTTTACGACCACCAGGGCCGGAAACCAAGGAACCTCGACGATAGCGCGACGAAGAGGGCAGGACTACTTGCGGATTTCGAGCCGACGGATCACGTTGAGATACCGTTGCGCATCGACATTCTTTAGGTAATCCAACAAGCGACGACGCCGGCTGACCATACCCAGCAGCCCACGGCGGCTGGAATAATCGCGCTTGTGCGTCTTGAGATGGCCGGTCAGCTCACCGATACGGCTGGTGAGTAAGGCGATTTGGACCTCGGGCGAACCGGTATCGGTATCGCCTTGGCGGTAGTCCGTGATCAAAGTTTGCTTGAGCTCTTTGGTAATCGACATCTGTGGTACCGTTCACCTAAACGTGCGTCGCCCGATCGACCTAAGTGGTTCGACCGTAAGCCCTTTCGGCCGAAAAATCGCAGCCCGTCCCTACGACGAATGCCGCTGAGTTCCGCGTGCCTGTGCCAGGACTCTTCCTACTGTGAATCAAAACAACAACTTAAGGAGCCCAATGTATCAGCCGCCGCGGCATTTTCAACCGCAAATCCTGACAGCCTCTTAAGACGCGCTCTAACTTCTGAGCGGCGAGTGTTTTTCCTGATTTCACAGGGAGTTACTTTCATTCGACCGCAACCGGAAAAAACTCGCTTAAATCCCGATCGATACTATTCCTTGTTCCCACTACTCCTAGTTCCCACCCAGCGTCGGTTTCACGATGCCGTATCCCCTTTCGACCTTAAAACTCACGCCCCAAGCGCTATAGCCGTGACTCGTAATGCCGCGGCGGCTCGTGCTCGCATAGTTCTCATGGCCCGGCAAGATCGTGACTTTGACGATTCCCTTTTCGCCCTCCTTAAGCACCCCGGTATGCACGGCCGCGGTCGCCAAAGTCGAGTCGCTGGTGTAGATGTCGGTTCCGTAGATCGAACCGGAGAGATTGCCCGTAACCTCGAAGTACCAGACTTGGACGATTTCCGTTGATCCTGCTCGTAGTTGCCCTGGGTCGGGCCGGACGTCGCGAATCACCCCCGTCAGATTCGCGATGACGTTGCGAACGGCGAGCGCTTCGTCGAGCTTCGCCTCACGGCAAAGCTCTTTCATCAGCCGGTCGAGAGGGACCGCGGCACGAGCCCCTGCCGCTTGAATTCGTTCGAGCGTTTTTCTTTCGAGCTCCACGACTGCGAGATCGTGAGCTTTCGCGATTTCTCGCGCGTCGAGAGGCAGCGACTCGCGCGTCTCCGAACGGGAGCCGCCGACGGGCGACTTACCGCTCACCCAGCGAATGTGATCCCTCACGGCAACCGCTTCATCGAGCTTGGCGTCGCGGCAGAGACGATCTTGAATCGGCTGCAAGCGCTCGATCGTTTGCAACCGGAGCCGACTCAACTCGTTATCGGCGCTGAGTTCGATTCCATCCGTCTCGCGGCGGAACACGTCGACGACTTCCTTCACCGCAGGCGACGGCTCCTCGCTCGCCTCGCCTGCCGATAGCCCGACGACGAACGACAGCCAGGCCGATAAGGCGTGCAGAAAGATTTTCATGGCCGATAATTCCGAATGAACCAAAGCATCCATCGGTTCGACGCTGCCTCCGCTGCGAAAGTTCCCCGCCGTTACACGACTCGAACCACTTCCTCGTCCTTGAGTACCGCTTCGAGTCATGCCCGCGCCGACGACGAACCTGGCTGGCGATCTTCGCCCGCCAAACGGCCTGCCACGGCAAGCCGACAAAAAAATTGTTCGCGCAACGTCGTAAGTGTATATTGCGAATACCCCTCACCAAGATGGGCCCCACTACTCGAAATACGAGACACTTCGGCGGAGCGAACCCTCATGCGTAGCGCGACCCTGGCGGCTTTGCTTTCGATCTTGGCCTGTTGGCAAGGCATCTCATGCCGCAGCGCATCCGCACAGACGCTTCTCACCCGAGCCGACCAGAAAAAGCTGATGCCCGGCCTCGTGGTCGTCGTGTATCCGCGGCATGCAACGCAAAGCGGCAGAGAAGGGGCGTTCGTCGAGCAAAAAGATCTCGGCGCGCCGGTCCAAGCTCCAGGCAACCCCTATGTCATCAACACGCTCTACGATTGGAAGTTTCCGGCGGATTTCAACGCGATCGCCACAGGCCTGCTGAAGATCGACGTCGCCGGCGACTATCTCTTCTCGACCAACAGCACCTGGGACCGCAACTCTCTCTCGGTAAACGGGCAGATGATCTGCCCCTATCGCGACGGCGAACAAACCGTCGCTAAGATTCGTCTCGAAAAGGGCTACGTGCCGATCGTCTGCGGCGGCTACTTCGCGTCGCGAGGGACGACGCAAGTCACCTGGCAACCGCCGGGCGCGCAAGCGCTCATGCCGATTCCATCGGAACTATTCTTCTTCCTCCCTGAGAAGAAGAAACGCTAACGCTCGGCGAGGCACCTCACACGACTGCCGCGGCGACCCCGTTCGACAAACTCTTCAAGCGCCACGGCTGCCTCTCGCGGATCGCGTTGGTCAGCAGCACGCAGAACACTTCCGTGTCGGGATCCATCCACACCAGCGTGCCGGTCGCGCCGGTGTGGCCGAACGTGCGAGGGCCCAACAAGTCGCCCCAGCTGTCGTACGTGCCGGGATGATTCAAACGCCAACCAAGTCCCCACGGCTGCGTCCGTGCGACGGCTTCCGGCAACTCCGGAAGCTGAAGCAGCTGATTACGCGTCATCGCCGCGATCGTCGCCGGAGCGGCGATGCGAACTTCTTTCCCGTTCTCTAAACGAACCGCTCCTCCGCCGAGCATCAAGCGGCAGATCACGGCGAAATCGGCCGCGCTGCTGAACAGCCCGCCCCACGGCGCGCCGAGTTCTTGCCAATAGCGGCTGTTCCAACCGAACGCCGGCTCCTGATACTCGGGCGTCTGCACGCGCACCAGCCTTTTGCGATCGAACGGGCGCGAGCCGAGCCCGATCGACGTAAGGCCGAGCGGGTCGAACAATTCCTTTTTCAGAAACTCCGCGATCGGCAGACCGGAAATCAAGCGCACGATCTCGGCCGTGAGGTTCGTGCCGACGCTCTGATAACTCAGCTTCGTGCCGGGTGGAAACAGCGGCACCGTATCGCGTACCCCATGCTCGACGTACTTCGAGAGAGGCGCAAAACTCTTGCGCAACTCGACGTTGTTCGCCAGCATGTCGGGCAGGCCCGAGGTGTGCGTGAGCAGATGCAGCACCAAAGTCTCTTCTTTGTGATGCGCGGCATACTCCGGCAAATACTTCGTCACTCGATCGGTGAGATTCAATAACCCCCGCTCGACCAAGAGCATCGCCCCCAAATAAACGACCGGCTTCGTGATCGACGCCATGAGGAACAGCGCGTCGTCGCGAATCGGTTCGGCATCGGCCTCGGGCCCCATCTTGCCGAACAACCGCGGCGCCACCATCCGACCCTGCCGCCCGATGCAAATCGCGCCGCTCGGCACCTCGGCCGAACCTGTCGCGCCCGGTTTCGTCCACGAATCGAGCAAGTCGTATACGCGCTGCAAACGGACAGGGTCGAAGCCGATCTCTTCGGGCTTAGCGAGGGGTAAGTGCGGCATGTTCGGTCTCAATTCGTTGTGCTGCTGTGAAATCGTGCCCGTGATTATCGTCGCCTGAATGCGCACGGCAACGGAATCTCACACATTCCGCGACATGCCCGGTTTTGCGTCATTGGTTTTGCTGACGCCGCAGTGCGACAGCGCTCGTGATGCCGATCTCAACCCTTAAGCCCGCGCCTCCGGCAGTCGAGCCTGGAGCCATTCGACATAGCGTCGCACGCCTGCTTCCAACGTCGTCGCAGGCTTTGCGTAGCCTGCTTCACGCAGCTTGCGCATATCGGCTTGCGTGTAGTTTTGATATTGGGCCGAGAGCGTGGCGGGCATGTCGATGAAGCGAATGTTCGGTTCGCGATCCAGCGCGAGGAACACGGCCCGAGCGAGATCGGCGAAGGTGCGAGCCTCGCCGGTACCGCTATTGTACAGGCCGCTGAATCCGCTCGAGGTCCGCTTTCGTTCGCCGGCGAGCCACAGCATATGGTCGACGCAGTCTTCGACGTAGACGAAGTCGCGCAGTTGCCCCCCGTCTGCATAGGCCGAATCGTTGGAACGAAAGAGCCGCACTTCGCCGGCGGCGATCGCCTGCCGAAACGCGTGCAGCACGACGCTGTGCATCCCGTGCTTATGCTGCTCGTGTTGACCGTAGACGTTGAAAAACTTCAGGCCCGCCCAATGCTTCGGCACCGGTCGACCTTGCCGCACTTCTTCTAAGGCCCAGATGTCGAAGTCGTTCTTACTTTTGCCGTAGAGATTGAGCGGCGTGAGTTGCGCCGGCGGAGTACGATCGCTGAAGCCTTGCGCACCGTCGCCGTAGGTGGCGGCGCTCGAAGCGTATATCAGCGTGCAATCCTGCTCGGCGCACCAGCGCCATAGCGTCTGCGTATATTCGACGTTATTCGCCGCCAAATACGACCAATCGGTTTCCGTCGTCCGGCTACAGGCCCCGAGATGATAAATCGTTTCGAGCCGCAGTCCGTTGCCGACGGCCGCTTCGCCGCTCAGCCGCAACCGCTCGAGAAACGCATCGTGCGTCAACAGTTCGTAGCGTTCAAGTCCCACGAGGTTGGCCCGTTTATCTTCGACGAGCGGATGATCGACGAGCAAGAGCTCGGCTCCTTGCGCCGCCAAACGCCGCGCCAAGTTCGACCCGATAAACCCCGCCGCTCCGGTTACAGCAATCATGGTTCGATTCATTCCGTTGAATAATTCCGTGTCTTCCCACCTGTTACGCGCCGCTCATTCTAATGCCGAAAGGTCTCGATGCGCAAGGTGCCGTCGCGCTCGATCGTGGCGGTAATGGCGCCGGCCACGGTCGTTTCCAGCACCTTGGCCCCGGCCGATCGATATGCCTCGCGCACGGCACCGCTCGCATCGACATAGCCGGACACCACGACCCATTCCGGCCGGCTCCAGCGTGCCAGCCCGGGCGGATTGCTCCGCGCGCTGCCGTGATGCGGGGCCAGCACGACGTCGCAGTCCACCGGCGGCTGCGCGAGTAAGCGCTCAAGGCCGAGCCCTTCGAGGTCGCCGGTCAATAATATCCGCCGACCCGCGGCGCTTAGTTCCAAGACGATGCTCTCGGCATTATCCGTTTCGAAATGCTCGTGCGGCGAAGGCTGCCGCATCTCGACCGTCGCGATCGAGTCGGCAGCCGAAAGCCGGTCGCCGGCAACGACGGCCCGAATCGGCACGCCGGCCCGAGTCGCCTCTTGCCGAATGTAGCGCATCGCCGGGCCGTCGCCGGCTTCAAGATTGCCGGAAACGCAAATCTCCGCGACGCTAAACTGATCGAGAAGTTGCGGCAACCCATTGTAGTGATCGGCATCGCCGTGCGAGACGACGATTCGCTCGAGTCGCGTAATGCCGCGCGACCACAGCACGCCCGAGATCGCGCGGGCCGCTCCTTCCTCGCTCCCGAGCTTGCCGCAATCGTACAACCAAGCGGCACCGTCTCTCGTCTCGACGACGACGGCCAACCCATGCCCGACGCTGACGAACGTGCAGCGTAGCGCGACGTCGTCTAACTCGGCGCGGCGCGGAATCATCGCCGCCGAGATGCCGACGAGAGCGATGAAGACGATCGCCGGCTTTACCTTGCCCCCGCTCGGCCAGAGCGCCCACAAGGCGAGCAACGTATAGAACCCGAACGTCGCCGCCTGCGATGGTCCCGGCAGCCATAACGCGGCTCCCGGCCAATGCTGCGTTCGTTGCACGACGAACTCGATGAGCCGCAACATCGCGCCGCAGACTTCCCCCAAGATCGGCGCGAGCGGCGGCACCAGCCAGCCGAGGGTTAACGTAAAAAACCCGAACAGCAAAGCCAACGCGATCGGGATCCCGAGCAGCGGCGTGAGCAAGAGCGAGATCGGTGAGAGGATGTGAAATCGCTCGGCGACGAGCGGGGTCGTTGCGAAACAGATCGCCGTCGAAACGACGAGCCCCCTCCCGAAGCGACTCCATCGACCGTAGATAAACCGCCGCCAACGGGGCACGGTTTCGGCTTTGACCTTCACTAAAGCATCGACTTCGACCTGCTTGCGTCGCCGCTCCGCGCTCCAAGCCAACACGCCTGCCGCGAGAAACGACAACTGCGGTCCGACCCGAAACAAATCGCACGGATTGAGCCACAACACGATCAACGCCGAACTCGCCAATAAGTTCATGCCGAGCGCAGGCCGCCGCGCAAACGAAGCGATCGCCGCCGCCATCACGACGATCACCGCGCGCAGGGCAGGGGGCTCGGCGTCGATCACGAGCGCATACGAAAGCGTGACGCCGAGCGTCACGGCCGTCGCTACGTTCGGGCGGAGCCAGCCGAGTCGTAGTGCGCCGTGAAGAAACAACGCTAAGATGCCGATGTGCAGGCCCGAGATCGACAAGATGTGAACCGTGCCGGTTCGGAAGAAGGCCCCGTTGTCGCGACGATCCAACATATCGCGATAGCCGAGCAACAATGCCGAGGCAAAGCCGACTTGATCCGTCGGAATGTTACGCAGCAGCCACGCATGCGCCGCGCTGCGCACGTTCGAGAGCCGTGCGAAAAGATTCCAAGTCGAACAGAGCTCGACGACGCTGACTCCTTCCGGCGAGGCCAACCGCACGACGCACAATTTCCGATCGGCTCGATAATGCGCCGCGAAATCGAACTCGCCGGGGTTCAGCGGCGGCGAAGGACGCGCGATGCGCCCGAACAGCAACACGAGATCGCCGGCGGCGACCTTTTCGACGGCACCGTCCACCTGAACATCGGCCACGCCGCTCGCGCCGCGCCAAGTTTCGTCGTCGCGAATGCGGATCGCTCGAATCTTGAAGCGGCTTTTGACGACGGAACCGACCGCTTGGTCGGAAACGCTCGTGATATTGCGCGGCGACTCCGTGACGATCGCTTCCAGCGCGATGGGTCGCGGCTCGACGCCGGCGGACCAACCGAGATCGTCGTCGGAAAAGAAGTACCAGCGGTCGTGATGCCGTAAGCCTCCGACGGCGCCGCACCCGATCAAGAGCACGATCGCCGCCGAACGATCCCAACGCTTCCTCAGGCATACCGACCAAAGCACGGCCGCGGCGCTCGCCACGCCCCACCAAACTGCGTAGACGATCGCCGTGTAGCGGTCGATCGCGATGCCGAGGCACACCGCTGCCGCGACCTGCAAGAGGGGCTGATAGTGGCGATGACGTGAAGCGTCGGGCGACATCGACCGTGCCATCGGTGGTGCCCGTCGAGAGTGTTCCGAGAAGTGAACGTGGTCGCCGGTCGATCGCCCGCGCTGGTAGATCGCCCGTCGTTGTGGGCGATAGCTTACCAAAAGACCGCCCGAAGCAAGACTTACCGCACGGATAGAGAAACAACCTCGGTTCCGACCTCTCCGCCCAGTCGCTCATTTCCGCCGGACCACGACTCACCCGATGCCCATTTTCCGCCCGCTAACGGCCCTTAATTTGCAGCCATTCTCTCGGACCTACGCGTCGGAGCAACCAA
The DNA here is from genome assembly GCA_021413845.1 of Planctomycetia bacterium. Taxonomy (NCBI): domain Bacteria; kingdom Pseudomonadati; phylum Planctomycetota; class Planctomycetia; species Planctomycetia bacterium. The sequence continues at coordinate 127,502 of JAIOPP010000020.1, forward strand.
CTTCTTGAGCATCCAGCAGGGAGCGGGACCATGGCCGCGAAACTCAGACCATTAAAAGACCAGACGATCGTCATCACGGGGGCCTCGAGCGGCATCGGCCTCGTCACGGCCCGAGCCGCCGCGAAGCAAGGGGCGCGCCTCATCCTCTTCGCTCGCAACGGTGAAGCCCTCGACGCACTCGAGCAAGAAATCAACGACGCCGGAGGCCAAGCGGTCAAAGTCGTCGGCGATGTTTCCGATCCCGGCGATGTGCAGCGGGCCGTCGATGCCTCGATCGAGCACTTCGGCGGCTTCGAAACCTGGGTCAACAACGCCGGCGTTTCGGTCTACGGACGGATCGAAGAAGTGTCACTCGAAGATCATCGTCGCGTTTTCGAGACGAACTTCTGGGGCGTCGTGCATGGCTCGATCGCAGCGATCCACCATTTCAAGGTGCGCAACGTCCGAGGCTTCGGCGCGGCGCTCATCAACGTCGGCTCGGCATTGGCCGATCGTTCGATACCGCTGCAAGGGATGTACTGCGCCAGTAAGCATGCCGTGAAAGGCTTCACCGACGCGCTACGAATGGAAGTCGAAGAGGCAGGCTACCCTGTCTCGGTCACGCTCATCAAGCCGGCCGCGATCGATACGCCATACACAGAGCACGCGAAAAACTATTTCCAAGACGAGCCGCAAAATCCACCCCCGGTCTACGCCCCCGACACCGTAGCCCGCGCAATCTTGCATGCCGCCGTGCATCCGGAGCGCGACCTCTATGCGGGCGCCGCGGGAAAGCTATTCAGCGTGTTGGAAAAATACGCCCCTCGGCTGACCGACAAGATGATGGAAGCGACGATGTTTCAACAACAGCACAGCGGCCGCCCCAAGCCGACGAACCGCATCGACGGCTTCTATCAACCCGGCATCGGCTTGCATGAGCGGGGTAACTATCCCGGCTTCGTACAAGAACGGAGCCTCTACACCGAAGCGCGCATCCACCCGATCGTGACGGGAGTGATCCTCGGCGCTATCGGGCTGGCCGCCGCCGCGATTCTTACAGGCCCGGCCGTGAAGCGCCGCTAATGCGTTTATCGAGTCTCGCCTAAGCCGCTCAACTACGCCGCCTGCGGGTTCGTCGCGACGATGCCGGCACGCAGCCCTTACAACTTCGTTTTCCGCAACGAATACTACCTGCGCACCGAAATATCGGCTATCTTCTCGGCAAGACCTAGGGGCGCCGGATTGCCTCTTGGGAGCGAAGTTCTCTTGCGATAGGACGACCGATGATGAGCCGAACGAGTTGGGTCGCAGTCGTGGCGTGTGTTGTTCTCGGCGGCGCTTCCGCGATGTGTGCCGCGGCCGAACCGCCGGCCTATCTCAAAGACGTGCCGCTGATTTCGCGGCAGATTCTCTTCGGCAATCCCGACAAAGCAGCCGCCCGCATCTCGCCCGACGGCAAGCGAATGAGCTTCCTCGCCCCGCTCGACGGCGTACTCAATGTGTGGGTCGGACCGGCAGGCGATCCGGCAGCGGCGAAAGCCGTGACGAACGATAAGAAGCGAGGCATCCGTTCTTACTTCTGGGCCTTTACGAACAAGCACATTCTCTACGTGCAAGATGCCGGCGGCGACGAGAACTTCCACGTCTACTGCGTCGACCTGACGAGCGGCGAGACGAAAGACCTGACGCCGATCAAAGGGGTCGCCGCGCAGATCGAATCGGTAAGCCATCGCTTCCCGAACGAGATCTTGGTCGGCCTGAACGATCGCGATCCGCAAGTACACGACGTGCATCGCGTGAACCTCGATACCGGCAAGCTCGAACTCGTCGCCAAGAACGAGCAAGGCTTCACCGGCTACGTCATCGACGAAGACTATAAGATTCGCTTCGCCACGAAGTTCGCTCAAGACGGCGGCAACGAAATCTTGCAACTCGCCGAAGGGGGCGAGTGGAAGCCGTTCGAGAAGATCCCGATGAGCGACACCCTCACGACCGGGGCGGCCGGCTTCGACAAGACCGGCACTATTCTCTACATGATGGATAGCCGCAATCGCAACACCGGTGCGCTGTTCGGCGTGAACCTCAAGACCGGCGAACGGAATCTCATCGCCGCGAATCCGTTGGCCGACATCGGCGGCGTGATGTCGCATCCAACCGAGAACACGATCGAAGCGGTATCGTTTACCTACGAGCGCACGGAATGGACCGTGCTGAGCGACACCGTCGCGGCCGATCTCAAATACCTTCGCACCGTCGCCGACGGCGAGATCGAAATCACGAGCCGCACGCTCGACGACACCGTTTGGACCGTCGCGTTTCTCATGGACAACGGCCCGGTGCGCTACTACTTATACGACCGTAAGCCGAAGCAAGCGAAGTTCCTCTTCACGAACCGCAAAGACCTCGAAGGCTTGCCGCTCGTGAAGATGCATCCGGTCGTCATCACGGCCCGCGACGGCCTAAAGCTCGTCTGTTATTTATCACTTCCGAAGGGGACCGATCCCGACGAAGATGGCCGCCCGAACCAACCGTTGCCGCTTATTCTCGACGTTCACGGAGGTCCCTGGTCGCGCGACTCTTGGGGCTACAACGCCGAGTCGCAATGGCATGCCAACCGCGGCTATGCCGTGCTGAGCGTCAACTATCGGGGCTCGACCGGCTTCGGCAAAGAGTTCGTCAACGCCGGTAATAAAGAATGGGCCGGCAAGATGCACGACGATCTGTTGGACGCCGTGAAATGGGCCGTGAACGAAAAGGTGGCCGATTCGAAAAAGGTCGCGATCTCCGGCGGCAGCTACGGCGGCTATGCCACGCTCGTCGGTCTGACCGTCACGCCCGACGTGTTCGCCTGCGGGATCGACGTCGTCGGTCCGTCGAACATCCTCACGCTCATCGCAACGATCCCCGCCTACTGGCAACCCGCGATTCAGATGTTCAAGGATCGGGTCGGTGATTTCACCAGCGAAGAAGGCCGCAAGTTCCTTACCGAGCGCTCGCCGCTGTCGCACGTCGACCGCATTAACAAGCCGTTGCTCATCGGCCAAGGAGCCAACGACCCGCGCGTGAAGCAGTCCGAGGCCGATCAGATCGTGAAGGCGATGGAAGAGAAGAAGATTCCGGTAACGTACGTCCTCTATCCCGACGAAGGGCACGGCTTCGCACGGCCGCAGAATCGGATGTCGTTCAACGCCGTCACCGAAGCGTTTCTCGCCGAGCGATTAGGGGGCCGCTTCGAGCCGATCGGCAAAGACTTCGAAGGCTCCTCGATTCAAGTCCCGGCCGGCGCCGGCGACGTACCGGGCCTCGCAGCCGCACTGCCGAAGACGAAGAAGGTGGATGAATTGCCGCCGAAGTAATCTTGCCTGCGGAGTAACTGCCTCCGGATGTTGAGGCAATGTCGAACTGCCGAGGGTATCCACCCCCGGCTATCGATCTCATAGCTCATCCGAAACTGATCACCGACCTCTGACCACCGACCACTTCCGTGTCCAACTACTACGCCGATAAATCGCACTGTTCCGAGCACCAGATCTTTCCCGGCGTGAAGATTTTCACGACCGCCGGCGACAACGTGATGCTCTCGCTCGTCGAGTTCGAGCCGGGTGCCGTCGTCGAGATGCACCAGCATCCGCACGAGCAGATGGGGATGCTGCTTGAAGGAGAGCTCACGTTTACGATCGGCGGCGAAACGCGCGTGGTCCGCGCGGGAGAAATGTGGCGCATCCCCGGCCATGTCCCGCATAAGGCCGTCGCCGGCGACAAACCGGTGCGGGCTCTCGACGTCTTCAACCCGATTCGAGAAGACTATCGGTAATCCGCGCAAACTACGCCGGGCTGCCGATTTCTTGCAGCAGTTCGAACGTATAGATGCCCGTATCGTGGCCGTCGCTGAAGTGGATCGCGTAGGCGTAGTTGCCCACGGGATTCATACCGAGCAACTCCAAAGGCTTCGCTTCGGCCGCCGAAAGGACGTTGAGCATCATCGGGTTCGACGCAGCCGGAGGAGCGTTCCGTTTCTCGCGGCAGGTCGCGCACGGACACTTGTCGCGCAGTTCGCCGACTGCGTAACTGCGGCGCGTGCCGTCGCTCCACTCGATCGACAATCGAGCGTCGGGCAAGAGCGAAAGTCCGGTCGGTTGCGGAAGAGACATGAGAACTCGTTACGAAATGGTCTTCAACGTGTCGAGAAGGTACTGCACTTCCTCTTCCGTGTTGTAATGCAACAGGCCGATCCGGACCAGTCCCGCCGGCTCGACGCCGAGCGTTTCCGTAAGCGGCAACGCATAGAAGTTGCCGTGCCAAACGTAGATGCCGGCCTCGGCCAAGCGCCGGGCCACCTCGATCGACGGCAGCGTTCGATGCGAGATCGAGAACGTCGGCACCCGTTCGTCGAAACGCTTCGTGTCGGTAATTCCCCAGGAGCGAAACTGCGGCAACCGATCGAGGCCGGTCTGCAACCGTACGGCCAGTTCGGTTTCGCAATGCCGAATGATCCCGAACGCCGCTGTGAGCGATTCGCGGCGCGTGGCCGGACTACCGCCGAGGTCGGCGAGATAGTCGATCGCCGCTAAAGTCCCCGCGATTCCTTCGTGGTTCTGCGTGCCGGTCATCCACTTGCCGGGCAGTTCGTTCGGCGCCGGCCGAACCTTATACGCCGTGAGCGATTCCAACAACTCGCGACGTCCCCACATCAGGCCGACATGCGGACCGAAGAACTTATACGCCGAGCAAGCGATAAAATCGCAACCCCAAGCTGCGACGTCGATCAAGCGGTGCGGCGCGTAATGTACGGCATCGAGAAACACCTTCGCGCCGACCGCGTGCGCCATCTCCGCGATCTTCGCCACCGGATTGATCGTGCCGACGGCATTCGATGCACAACCGACGGCGACCAATCGCGTGCGCGGCGAAAGCTTCGCCCGCAAGTCATCGAGGTCGAGCGTACAGTCGGGCCGAATCTCGATCTGCCGCACGATCGCACCCGCATCGCGCGCCGCAAGCACCCAAGGAGTGAAATCGGCGTCGTGATCCAAGTGGCTCACGATCACCTCATCGCCCCGATTCCATGTTTGTGCCAAGGCTCGCGACAGGGCGAACGTGAGGGTCGTCATGTTCGCGCCGAAGTAGCAGCAATCGGGGTCGTCGGCTCCGACGAAGTCGGCCGCGGCCCGATGTGCTTCGTCGAGCATTGCATCGCTGCGCACGCTGGTGGCGAACATGCCGCCGTGATTGGCGTTCATCGTCCGCAAATAATTCGCGATGGCAGCGATGACGCGCTCGGGCACTTGGCTGCCGGCCGGACCATCGAAAAACACCGCCTCACGCGCACCATGCCGCTGCGAAAGAGCAGGGAACTGCCGACGCAGCGCGGCGACTTCGAAACCCGATGGAATCGCCATGAACTACTTTCCGCGAAAATACCGAATGACCGAAAACGGGACAAATCATGCGCCATGGAATATAATACAAAAAGTCCACTGCGATGAGGTGCCCGATGAAGTTCGCTCGTATTACGCACGATCCGGCAACGATGGGAGGCAAGCCTTGTATTCGAGGCATGCGCGTCACCGTCGCAACGGTCGTCGGTCTTTTGGCGTCGGGAGAGTCGCGAGAACGAATCCTTCAGGCCTATCCCTATCTTGAAGCCTCGGATTTGGATGAGGCATTGGCATACGCCGCTTGGCGCTTGCAAGAACGAGAAGAATTACTCATCGACTCATGAGTATCGCGCTCGTCATCGATATGAACCTCTCGGTCGAGTGGGTGGAATACTTTCGACAAGCGGGAATCTCAGCCTCGCATTGGAGCCGATGCGGCGCCGCAACTGCTCCCGACACCGAGATCATGCGTTGGGCATTGGAACGCGGGCAGATCGTGTTTACACACGACCTCGATTTCGGTGCCGTACTCGCGCTGACACACGCTACCGGCCCAAGCGTATTTCAGATACGTGGTTCCCGCGTGCTTCCCGAGCACATCGGATCGCTCGTTCTTACAGCACTGCGACAGTACGAAGCGGACCTAGAAAGAGGGGCAATCGTCGTCGTCGAACCGACAAAGAGTCGGGTGCGGATTCTGCCGTTCTAACTCGACGGAATTTGAAACTGCGCATCTGCTAGATCCGTAATCAGCATCCGTCCCGGGCTGTGTGTGATCGCGATTTCCGGTTGGGCCGCGGCGAGTGCGAGTTGCGGGGTCACGCCGCAGGCCCAGAACAGCGGCACCTCTCCGTCGCGGATCGTTACGGGGTCGCCGAAGTCGGGCCGAGCGAGATCGCGAATTCCGAGCGCCGCCGGGTCGCCGATGTGGACCGGCGCGCCGTGCATGGCCGGAAAACTTCCGGTGATCGCAACGACGCGGTCGATCTGCTCCGGTCGATAAGGCCGCATGCTCACGACGAGCGGCCCCGCGAATCGGCCGGCAGTTGCGCAAGCGCGCGACGTCAAATACATCGACACGTTCCGCCCTTCGTCGATGTGCCGCACAGGCAACCCGGCGGCCGTGAGCGCCGTTTCGAACGTGAACGAACACCCGAGCAGGAACGTCACCAAGTCGTCGCGCCAGCGGTCGACGACGCTCTGCCGTTCGATGACGTCTGCCACACCGTAGCGGAAGACCCGATAGCGCGGCACATCGGTTCGCATATCGGCATCGGCGGCGATGCTCGGCCTCGTAGCGCCGGGGAGCAATCGATCGAGCAGCGGACAGGCTTGCGAATTCAAGCGGCAAAACTCGCCGAATTCATCCGCAAAAGCCTCGGGCACGACGACGACATTGGCTTGCACGTAGCCCGGGCATCGCCCGGCGGTCGGGCCGGAGAATCTTCCGGCGCGCACCTCGGCGCGAAACAGAGCGGGCGAGCGATCCCAAGTTGGTTCGGTGTTCACGTTCGTTTCGATTTACGTTGATCGACGAAGCGCCGTCCCTTCCCCTCGAAGCGCGGAAGAGTTCCGATCGCGACTTCACCCACATCGACTTTGATCCCCAGCCGCACGCGCAGTTCATCCGCTACCCGTTCCGGCTGATGCAGCCGATCTTCGATCTCGACCTCGAGCACATCCATCGCACCGCTGGAGCGCGCGGTCACGCGATACTCGACCACTTCGGGAAAGCCGCGCAAGATCTGATCGATGGCCGACGGAAACACGTTCACGCCCCGAATGATCAGCATGTCGTCGGTACGGCCGACGATGCCTCCTTCGAGAAACGCGAAGCGCCGCGGCAGCGAATGCTTCCGCCGCACCCGAACCAAGTCGCCGGTGCGATAGCGGATCGCCGGCAAACCGGCCCGGCCGAGCGACGTCAGGACGAGTTCGGCAAGTTCGCCGTCGCGCGCGGGCGCACCGGTTTCGATCGCCAGAAACTCGGCGATGAAATCGCTTTCGAGAACATACAAGCCGTCGCCGGCGAAATCGCCGAAGCCCCACGGCCCCACTTCCGAAGCGCCTGCATGATCGATCACGCGGGCTCCCCATTGTCGTTCGATCGACTCGCGCACCGCCGGCAACGATCCACCCGGCTCACCCGCGAGGATGAACGTACGGACGCCGAACGAGCGGACGTCGATGTTGCGCTCGGTCGCCGTTTCGGCCATGTGCAGCGCGTAGCTCGGCGTGCAACAGACGACCGAGGCCCGACTCGACTTCAACAACTCGAGCCGGACCGCGGTGTTCATGCCGCCGCCGGGCACCACCATGCAGCCGCGCGCCGCAGCGGCCTCGAGCGCGCTCCAAAAGCCGATATACGGCCCGAACGAGAACGCGAAGAACACGGCATCGGCCTCGGCGACTTCGCCGGCGTCGAAATAGTGTTGCCAACAGTCCATCCACCCTTGCCAGTCGTCGGCCGTATCGAGCACGACCATCGGCCGGCCGCGCGTCCCCGAGGTCTGATGGAAGCGGACGTATTTCTCCATCGGGTAAGTCAGATTAGCGGCAGCCGCCTCACCATGCCTCCCGGCGAGAAGCTCGTCTTTATACGTGAACGGCAGGTCCGCCAGTTGCTTGAGCGACGTCAGCGGAAACGTGATGCTCGCCAGCTTCTCGGCGTAGAAACGGTTCGTCGGCAGAATGCGCGCGATCAGGTCGTTGAAACGGCTCAATTGCCATGCCTGAAGCGATTCGGCATCGAGCGATTCCAAGCGTCGGCGTTCTTCGAAGGTGCGTAGTGGGCTCATAGTAGGAGCATGATAAGAGGGATCGCGGCGCGAGGGAATGGGAAGCCCGAACGGTTCCGGCCGACGAACGTGCGGCGAGGCGTCTTCTGCTTCGTCGGGCGGTCGACTATTCTAAAACCCTCTCCTTTCGCCTCAGCCTACCCGCCGCACCGCTTATGTCTTCCAAAGCTTCGCTATTCGTCATCTTCCTTACGGTTTTCATCGACTTGCTCGGCTTCGGCATGGTGTTGCCGCTGCTGCCGATCTACGCCAAGCAATTCACGACCGACGACTCGGGCATTACGATCGGCCTGCTGATGTCGAGCTTCTCGGCGATGCAGTTCCTCTTCGCTCCGCTCTGGGGCCGACTCTCCGATCGCATCGGCCGACGCCCCGTCCTCATGGTCGGGCTCGCCGGCTCCGTGGTCTTCTATTGGCTGTTCGGCTTCGCAACGGTCGAGAAAAGCCTGCTGTTGATGTTCGTCGCACGGATCGGAGCAGGCATCGCGGGAGCAACCATCTCGACCGCGCAAGCCTATATCGCCGATTGCACCACGCTCGATAAACGGGCCAAGGGCATGGCCCTCATCGGCGCCGCGTTCGGCCTCGGCTTCACGTTCGGGCCGCTGTTCGGGGCGCTGGCGGTTCCCACCGGCAGCGGCGACCCTGGGCCAGGGCCGGGCTACGCGGCGGCGGGGCTCTCGTTGTTCGCTTTGCTGTTGGCCGCGTTCAAGCTGCCCGAATCGCTGAGCGCCGAAAACCGCGGCGCCAACATCATCGCAGCCGGTCGACACGATCGCCGGTCGTGGTTCGACGTGACTGCATTTCGCAACGCGATGGCCTCGCGACCGATCGCACTGTTGCTCGCGGCTTCGTTTCTGTGCGTCTTTTCGTTCGCGAATTTCGAATCGACTCTTTCGCTCATCATTAAAGACGAGCGAGGTCCGTTTCAGTTCACGTTCCGCGATGTCTGCCTGACGTTCGCCTTCATCGGCTTGGTGCTCACGCTCGTTCAAGGAGGAGTCGTGCGGCGGCTGTCGGGCCGCGTTCCCGAGTCGAAGATGACCATCATCGGGGCAGGGCTCGAAGTCGTCGGCTTCGGGCTACTCATCGCTTCGACCTATAACTACTCGCTTTGGCTCCTGCTGACGGCGCTTGCGATCACGGTATCGGGCTTCGGCTTCATGACACCGAGCATCAACTCTCTACTCAGCCGCTGGAGCGATCCGGCGAAGCAGGGGGGAATCCTAGGGCTCGGGCAATCGGTAACCGCCTTGAGCCGAATCTTGGGCCCGGCGATCGGCATTCCTCTGTCTCGACAGAATGTGACCTACCCGCTTTGGACGGCCGTGGTGCTGATGGGAGTCGGCGGGGTTTTGGTGCTCATGGCGGCCAAGACCGGCAAAGACTACCCGGCCGCCCCAAAGTAACGAACCGCGAGCGGGATACTGGCGGCGCGGTATATTGGCGGCGCAGTTGCTTGACTGTAGCGTGCCGGCATGGCGTGTTTTCACGGAGAGCCGCTTGACTCGCCGAGCGGCCTCGGATAACCTCGCTCTACGAACAACTTAGGCAATCAGAGACAAGCTACGCAATTGCGTGCAGCTTGTCGGGGCCTTTTCCTCTCGCACAAAACCGTTTCCCCGGCCGTTTCGGCCGGGAAAACATGCGACGAAGAAAAACGTCCTCGGCTACCGCAGCCCGATTGGAATACGTTCCCCTCGATTCCTACACGACCGCCGGCCGGTCGTCGAAAAGCTTTCTCCGGAAAGCTTCTCGCCAGGAACGCTCGGGATATCTTCCGATTTTCTGCGGCTTTCGCTCCGGCGAAAATAGCTAAACCGACTGCTTCCTCTGGAGCGTCGTTGCCTGAGAAGTCGACCTAATTCAGATCGTTTGCCGAGCCCAATGCTTGGCCGCATCGATAACCGTAATTCACTCGCCGAATACCCGATAGGAAGCAGTTGAGATGGGACACTACACCGGACCGAAGGCACGTGTTAACCGACGTTTGAAGACGACGATCTACGAAAGCAACGGCGCGCGTAAGGCCGCCGATCGTCACGACGCTCCGCCGGGCATGCACACTCGTCCGTCGAAGGTTTCCGGCTACGGTCTTGCTCTCGCCGAAAAGCAAAAGGTCAAGCACTACTACGGCCTCAGCGAGCGCCAACTGCGCCGCTTGTTCGCCGAAGCCGCTCGTCGCCCGGGCAACACCGGGGAAAACTTGCTGCTCTTGTGCGAATCGCGAATCGACAACGTCGTCCGCCGCGCCGGCATGACGGTCACGCGTCCGCAAGCCCGCCAAGGGATCGGCCACGGCCACTTCCTGCTCAACGGTCGCAAGGCCGACGTCGCTTCGATTCTTTGCCTCCCCGGCGATGTGATCTACGTGAAGGGAATCGGCACGCTGCAAACTCTCTATCGCGACATCATGGCGAAGGGCTCGGAGATCACCGCTCCGTTCCTTTCGCTCGACGCCGCAAACCTGACGATCAAGGTCGACCGCCTCCCGTTGCCCGACGAATTCAGCTGCCCGGCGAACGTGAACCTCGTCGTCGAATTCCTGTCGCGCTAAGCCGCGACTTTACGATCGAACGACGCAGACGAAACACAAAGCTCGGGACCATTTCGGTCCCGAGCTTTTTTATTGCGCGCGATCGTTCGTCGCCTGAGATACCGCCACTCCCCAACCGCCGCCGCCGGGTGTTTCGACGACGAGTATGTCTCCCGGCGCGGCATGGAATTGCTCCGCTCCGGTGAGTTCCCGCATCGTGCCGCTGCGCTCGAAGAGCGTGTTGCGGCCGAGCGCCCCCGCTGAGCCGCCGTTCATTCCATAGGGGGCATAGTCGCCGCGGCGTTGCGTGAGCAGGGAGACTTCGAGCGGTCGCAAGAATTCCAACTTGCGCACGATCCCATCTCCTCCCCGATGCAAACCCGCCCCGCCCGAACCACGGCGAATCGAGAACTCGCGGACGCGCACCGGATAGCGAATCTCTAAGACCTCGGCATCGGTAAGCCGCGTGTTCGTCATGTGCGTATGCACGGCATCCGCGCCTGGGCCGGCCGGCGTCGCGCCATTGCCGCCGCAAACGGTTTCGTAATAGCCGAACGTGTCGTCGCCGAAGAGAGTGTTGTTCATGGTTCCTTGCGAAGCCGCGGCGAGCCCGAGCGCGCCGAGCAGCACATCGACGACGCGCTGCGAAGTTTCGACGTTTCCCCCGACCACGGCCGGACAATCCTCGGCCCGAGCCGCGGCCGTCGGGTTGAGCAAGCACTCCGGCAAGATAATCCGCACCGGCTCGAGCACCCCTTGGTTGAGCGGAATATCTTCGTCGATCAAACAGCGCATCACGTACATCACGGCCGAAGTGACGATCGCGCGGTTCGCGTTCAGGTTCCCATGCGATACCGGGCCGGTGCCGGTGAAGTCGATCATGGCGCCATCGCCGGCGATCGTAATCGCGGCCGCGATCGGCGTGCCGTCGTCGAGATGATCGGTGAACTCGTAGCGACCGTCGGGAATGCGCGCGAGCGCCATGCGCATCTTCCGCTCGGCGGCATCGCGAATATGTTGCATGTACGCCTCGACTACCGGGCGCGAGTGGCGTTCGATGAGTCGTTCGAGGTCGCGAGCCCCTTGCCGATCGGCGGCCGTCTGCGCTGCGATATCGGCCAAGTTGTCGGCCGGATGGCGCGTAGGGAAAGGGCCCGACGTAAGCAACGCGCGCAATTCGTCGAACCGTGAACGCCCGGCATCGACGAGCTTGAAGTTGCGAATCAGCACTCCCTCTTCGGCCAAGTTCTTCGAGAACGGGGGCATCGAGCCGGGCCGAATCCCACCGATCTCGGCATGATGGGCGCGGCTCGCCGTGAAGAATAGAAGCTCTTCGGTCGCGACGTCGTGGACCGGCGTAACGACGGTTACATCGGGCAAGTGCGAGCCGCCGCGATAGGGGTCGTTCGTCACGAAGACATCGCCCGGCCGCATGTCGGGATTATCGGCGAGGATGGCGCGAACCGTTTCTCCCATCGCTCCGAGATGTACCGGAATATGCGGCGCGTTGACGACTAGCTCGCCCCGGCTAGTGAACAACGCGCAACTGAAATCGAGCCGCTCCTTCACGTTCACGCTGCTCGACGTGTTGCGCAGCGTGATCCCCATCTGTTCGGCAATGGCGGCGAACTGGTTATTGAAGATCTCGAGCATCACCGGATCGGCAGCCGTCGACTGCTGCGCACGACGACTCTTGGAAGATGAATCCTCAACGTCCGTAAGCAACAACTCGCCGCGCGCCAGCATCTCGGCGCTCCAACCGGGATCGAGAATCGTCGTCGCCGACCGTTCGCAAACGATCGCAGGCCCCTGCAGCCGATCGCCGGGGCGAAGCGCCGTGCGCTCGAACACTTGCGTCGATTGAGCACCGCCGTCGAAATAGGCCGTGACCGTTCGCTCGCACTCCGGCTCGCGCACATGCATCGGTTGCGGTGCGGGATCGTAATCGACGGTTCGGCCGATCACTTCGACTCGGGCTGCGACGACCTCCAGCGCGCGGCCGGAATGGCGATAGCCGTAGAGCCGCTGATGCTCGCGCTCGTAATTCGCAGCAAGCGTTTGCGAATCGTCGCCGGCGGAAAGCTCGATCGTCAGCGCCGCGTCGACGCCCCGATAACGCAGGTCGACGAGCGTATGGATTTCCACGCGCTCGGGCGCGACTCCTTCGTCGCATACTTCGCGGCGTGCCTCGGCGGTCAAACGCTCGAAGATAGCGCGCAACTCCTCGACCGCGGCAGCGGAACAGGAGCGGTAAACTCCCTCGACCCGATGCCGCACCACGTCGGCGAGCCCGATGCCGTAGGCGCTGAGCAGGCCGGCGTCGGGGTGGCTGAGCACTTGCCGCATGCCGAGCTCGCGCGCAACCGCGCAGGCATGCTGCCCGGCCGCTCCGCCGAAGGCGACGAGCACGTAGTCGCGCGGATCGCACCCCTTAGCGACGCTCACCGCTTGAATCGCCTTCACCATGTTGGCGTTCGCGACGCGTAAAAAACCTGCGCAAAGCTCGCTCGGGTCGTAACGTTTGCCGATCGCACCGGCCACGGCGTCGATCAGCTCGCTCAAGCGCCGCTCGACCGCCGCATGGTCGAGCGGAAACGGAAACCGTTCGGGCAGGATCTTGCCCAAATAAAAGTTGAGATCGGTCACGCAAAGCGGACCACCCCGACCGTAACAAGCCGGGCCCGGATCCGCGCCACCGCTATCGGGTCCGACGACGAGCTTCACTCCATCGAACCAGCAGACCGAGCCGCCGCCGGCGGCGACCGTATGCACTGCGGTCATCGGTGCGACGATGCGCACGCCGGCCTTTTCCGTTTCATATTCCATCTCGAAGCGGCCGCCGTCTCGATTGTCGAAGCGGGCGACGTCGGTACTCGTCCCTCCCATGTCGAAGCCGATGGCGCGCGAGAAACCGGCGGTCTGCGCGGCGCGGGCCATGCCGACGACGCCGCCGGCGGGGCCGGAAAGGATGCTGTCTTTGCCGACGAATTGCTCCGCCGCCACGAGCCCACCCGCCGACGTCATGATGCGTAGTTGCCCGCTGCCGAGCGCACCGCGAAGACCGCGCACGTAGTCGCGTAACACCGGATTGAGATAGGCATCGACGACGGTCGTGTCGCCGCGCGCGACGATCTTCGCCAACGGCGCGACCTGATGCGAAAGGCTCACTTCCGTAAAGCCGACCTCGGCGGCGATCCGGCCGATCAGCTCTTCATGCGCTCCGAAACGATAGGCATGTAGCAGGCAGACGGCGAGCGATTCGACGCCTCGTTCGCGCAGCAGCGAAAGATCGCGGTGAACGGCAGCTTCGTCGGGCACGAGCAGCACGATACCATCGGCGGCTACCCGCTCGTCGACTTCCATCACGTCCGCATACAACGGCTCCGGCTTGACGACCCGTAGGTCGAACAAGCGCGGACGATTCTGATAGCCGATGCGAAGTACATCGCCGAAGCCGCGCGTCGTGACGAACGCCGTGCGCGCGCCGCGTCGCGTTAGCAAGGCGTTGGTGCCGCGCGTCGTGCCGAGACGAACCGCGCTCGGCGGGATCGGGTCCGCGAGCCGAAGGCCGAGCAGATACCGCACCGCGACCACGACGGATTCTTCGCCGGAGCTGAGTTCGTAGCCCCGGCCGACGCAATTCACTTCGAGAGGCCGGTCGAATGTAAAAGTCGCCGTCGCTCGATCGAACGAGTCGATGGTCCGCTCGTCGACGACAGTGCCGAAGTCGTCGAGTAAGCGGAACCGATATCCGTCCCAGAATCTCTCGGGATCGGCGGCGCGAGCCGGATCGACGATCGTTCGGTCGCCGGCTTCGGCAACGACTCCTTTCGTGATGCCCGAGGAAAGGAGCTTATGACGCCGCAGACTGCCGTCGTACCCGAGAGCGAAGCAATCGGTGAAGGTGCCGCCGACGTCGAACCATAGTTCGCGAAAAGAATCGGTCACTTCTTTTTCGGGCCGAGACAAAACAGTTGCGATTCGGTGCGCAAGTAAAGTTTGTGATCGGCGACGGCCGGCGTGCTGTGGCACGTTTCACCGAGTGCGACTTCGGCGAGCTTTTCGAACTTTTCGGTTGCCGAAAGGACGATGATCGTGCCGTCGGCCGACGCACAATAAAGCCGATCGCCGATGCACACCGGCGAGCCGTACACATTGCCGCCGATCCGTTCGCGCCAGATTTTTTCACCGGTCGCAGCGTTCAAACAACTGACGATTCCCTTATCGCTCCAGATGAACAACAAGTTTCCCTTGCCGAGCAAGGTCGGAACGTAAGCCGCTTGATCGGCGACTTTGTAGACCACCTCCGGCTTAGGGCCCGGGCGAACCGCAACGACGTAGTTGCCGCCGCCGCCGGAGCCGCAACTGCCGAACACGAGGCCGGCAGCCATGACCGGCGAGCTGACGCTCCGCTTATCGAGCACGGAAATTTCCCAATTCACTTTGCCGGTCTTCGGGTCGACGCCGCCGAGGCCATGGGCTTGGCTATTGACGAGCAGCTCGGTGCCGCCGCCGGGAAGCTCGCGCAAGACCGGAGTCGAATAGGTGACGGTCGCGCTCTTGCGCGGCGTCTGCCAGATCGTTCGTCCGTCTTTGCAGGAGACGGCGTGCAAAAAGCTGACGCCGGAATCTCCGCCGCCGTCCCCTTTTACTTTCGACGAGTCGTCTTGCTCGTTCACCAACACGACCATATCGCCGACCACGATCGGGCTGTTGCCTGCGCTGTGCTGGCTCACGAACGGCCCGAGGTCGAGCTTCCAGGCGTCGGTGCCGTCGTGGTTCAAAGCAAAGAGCGTCAACTCTTCCGGAATCGACCACGAGAAGTAGACGTGATCTTTGTCGACCGCCGCGGTAGGCGAAGCGAAGCTATTGAGATTGTGCTTCTTGTGCACTTGGTAATCGAACCGGCGCTCCCAAAGTATTTTGCCGTCGATGGCGCTGATGCACATCGCGATGCGCTGCGCGGGTTGTTCCAGCGCGCTCGTCAAAAAGACTTTGTCGCCCCAAATCACGGGCGAGGAATGTCCCGAGCCGGGAAGCTTCGCTTTCCACAAATAATCGGCATCGGTCCACGAGGTCGGAATCGAAGTGTCGTCGCTGATGCCGGTGCCGTTCGGGCCGCGAAAACGAGTCCACTCCTCGGCCGATATCGATGCGGCCGAAGAAATCAGAAGCAAGCCCGACAGCAGGGAAGACAAAGCGGCGAGAAAACGCATAGGTGGGAGTCCGGTAAGGAGGACTATAAAAGGCAGGAGAGCGTACGCGGAGCCCTCTCATGGTAGCTTGCCGCCGGCCGGGCGTAAAGAAAACGGCTGCCTGCGAACTTCCGCCGGCTATCGTTCGATACCGTATTGTTCCAGCTTGCGGTAAAGCGTGGCTCGGCCGATTCCGAGAATCTTGGCCGCTTCGGGCACGTTTCCTTGCGTGCGCTTGAGCGCTTCGAGGATCAGCTTCCGTTCCCACACTTCGAGCTCCAGCGTTTCCAATTCATCGACGCCGACGTCGTGCAGCATCAAGTCGTTCGGCTCGATCTTCGGGCCGGTCGCCATCACGACCGCGCTATCGATCGTGTTGCGAAGTTGCCGCACGTTGCCCGGCCAGGCATACGCGATGAGCTTGCTGCGCGCGGCATCGGAGAGCGAGAGCGTCGGCCGGCCGTGAACCAAGCCGAACAGCTCGACGAAGTGATCGATCAACCGGCCGATATCTTCCCCCCGATCGCGAAGCGGCGGCAGATAGAGCTCGAAAACATTGAGTCGGTAATACAGATCTTCGCGAAACTTTCGCTCGCGCGCCAGTTTCGAGAGATCGCGATTCGTCGCCGCGATCACGCGCACGTCGACCTGCACTTCTTGCGTCGCGCCGACCGGCAGAAACGGATGCCCTTCGAGAATGCGCAGCAGCTTCGCTTGCCCGGCCGAGGTGAGCTCGCCGATTTCATCGAGGAACAAGGTTCCCATGTCGGCTTGTTTGAAGAGGCCGTTGTGGTCGCGATCGGCCCCGGTGAATGCGCCGGCGCGGTGCCCGAAGAGTTGGCTTTCGATCAAGTCGGCGGGAATCGCGGCGCAATTGATCGACAACATCGGTCGGTTCGCGCGGGTGCTGAGCTTATGCACCGCTTTGGCGACGAGCTCTTTGCCGCTGCCGCTTTCGCCGCGAATCAGGACGCAGCCCCCGGCGCCGGCGATGCGGGAGATCTTCCCCTTCAACTCCAGCATCGGCGCGCTCTCGCCGATCAGTTCGTCGAACACGCCCGAGGTTTGCTTCAAACGCTCGTAGCTCGTCGCCAGAGTTTCTTCTTGCAAGGCGCGAGCTAGGGCCGAAGCCGCGATGTTGGCGGCCGAAACGGCGAAGTCGAAATGCGATTGGCGAAACCGACCGTTTTCGAGATAGAGATGAAATGCCCCGAGCACCTTTTTCTCGCGCACCAGCGGAATGCATTGCGCATCGGAGTAGTGGGCCGTGGCTTTCTCGACTTCGGCGTTCTTTTGATTTGCGATCCAAACCGCGTGCCCTTCGTCGCAGACGAGCCGCATCAACTCTTCGCTCAACTCGACCTTCTGCTGCGCGTATTCCGGCAACACGATCTTCGATTTCAAATGGCGATCGTCGCTCACGGAAAGAAACCCGACGACCGAAGCCTGCGTTCGCGCGAGGACGAGCTCGAGCGCCATCTTGAGGCAAACTTGCGGATCGGAACAACCAAGCAACTTGATGCTGAGCTGATGGAGCAGCAGCAGATCTTTCGTCTGCTCCAACGTCTGTACGCTGGTAAGCTCCGGCGCCTCGGGCTCGAAGCTTCCCATCTTGAAGCGAGCCACGATCGATTGCGTGATGCCGATGTTCGGATCGCCGGGCAAGGTCGGCCGCATCCGGCTTTGATGAAACTTAAACTCCGTCGAACCGACCTTGAGATAATGCCCTTCCGCCAGCACCGAGTCGTCGATCTTCTGATCGTTGACGTAGGTGCCGTTGCGACTTTCCATGTCGCGCACCTGCCAACGCCCGCCGACGTTGCGCAGCACGGCATGCACGCGCGAGCAAAGGGGATCGTTCAGTTGGATCGTGCATTCCGTACCGCGCCCGATCGTGGTCTCGGAGTCGGGATCGAGCATGAAGTTGGTGCCGACGTCGCGGCCGAGCGACACGGTAAGGTAACTGTAAACGACGGCCATAGGCGAAGCGGCTTTCGGCGATGCTTAACTAAGGAAGAGGGCTCGGCGCCGGAAGTCTTACGGGTAACAACTCAAACACGAATAGTAAGATCGCGAATCGGGAAGGCACGAATCGGTTTTCAGGGATGCCAGCGACTCGGAGTTGCTTAGAATATCGTTATGAACGGGATCAACGACAAGCCCCAGACGCTCCTCGACGCCGCGAATTCGTCGTCCGACACCCATTCTTCGCGAGGCCTGCTGGTCGTCGGGCACGGCACGCGCGATCCGGCGGGCATCGCCGAGTTCCTGGCCGTGTCGCAACGGATCGCCGTGGCGGTCGCACCGCTGAAGGTCGAGGCGTCGTTCTTGGAACTGGCCGACCCCACGATCGACGCCGGAATCGCTCGGCTCGCAGCCGCCGGAGTTCGCGAGCTCACGGTCGCGCCGCTGATCTTGTTCGCCGCAGGGCATGCTAAGCAGGACATACCCCGAGCGGTCGCCCAGGCCGTGGCGCGGCATTCGGGCATGGCCGTGCGTCAGTTGCCGCATCTCGGTTGCCACGCCGAACTCCTCGCGCTCTCCGAGCGTCGCTTTCGCGAGGCCTGTGCAGCGAGAGACGCTTCCGGTTCGCCGCCGAATGTCGTTTGGCCGCATGAAACCCTGCTGCTCATGGTCGGCCGAGGAAGCCACGATCCTGAGGCGACGGCCGAGATGCATCGTTTCGCGAACCTGCGCCTGCAAGCTTCCCACTGCGGCCGGCTCGAGGTCGCCTTCACGGCGATGGCCGAGCCGGGCCTCGACGAAGCGCTCGAAAACGCGGCCCGGCTCCCTTATCACCGAGTGGTCGTGCAGCCGCATTTGCTCTTCGCCGGAGTGCTGCTCGAACGGGTTCGCGAGCAGGTCGCCGAGGCGGCTCGCAGGTTTCCCGATCGGCAATGGGTCACGACAGGACATTTAGGACCGGAGCCGGAAGTAGTGAATGCCGTTGCGGCGAGTCTCTTTTCGTCGCCGGCTGCCGGCACGTGCGATTGAGCGGAGCAAGGCGAAAACCGCGGCCGGCGATTTCAAGATGAATGTTCTGACACACTTGTTATCGGGCTGATCTTGCATCCATCCGGCCTGCGGGATAGCATTCGAGAACGTAGACGACTACCAACTAAGTCGTTCGGATTTAGGAACTTATGCACGGCCGTGCATCTCAGCCGTGTGCCCGCATCGAGATCAAGGAATCGTTCATGAATCGTTGGCTCGCCCCCACGCGCGCAATCACCGGTTGTGCGTTGCTTCTTTCCGCCGTCGTCTTGTCGGCGGTCCCTGCCGGCATTCTCCGTGCGGAGCTCACCGGTTCGACGGCCGAAGATCGCCAGATCACGCTGGCAGTCACGCGTTACATGCGCGACGGCCACATCACGCGCCACGAACTCAACGATGAGATCGCCGAACGACTCGTCACGAACTTCTTGAAGACGCTCGATGCTCAGAAGGTCTTCTTTTATCAAAGCGATATCGACTCTTTCCGCAAAGAAGAAAAAGAGCTCGACGATGCCATTCGCCGCGGCAATACCGACTTCGCCTTTAAGGTGTTCGGAATCTACCTGAAGCGAGTCGACGAACGGATTAAGTGGATCGACCAATTGCTCGCCACGCCGTTCGATTTCACGATCGACGAAGATATCGTTCGCGATCCCGACACGATGAAGTACGCCGTCGACGAAGCCGCCGGGAAGGAACTCTGGCGCAAGAAGATCAAGTACGACCTGCTCGCGCTCAAAGCGACGGAAAAGATGGAAGGACAAGAAGCCCGCGACAAGCTTGCCCGCCGCTACCACGGCCTGCAAAAGCGAATGCACCAACTCAAGCAACATGAGTTGCTCGAATGGTACCTTACCGCGATGACGACTTCGTACGATCCGCACTCCACGTATATGTCGCCGGCGTCGAAGGAAAACTTCGAGATCCAAATGCGGCTGAACCTGCAAGGAATCGGCGCGCAACTGCAATACGACGACGGCTATACCGTGGTCAACAAAGTCATTCCCGGCGGCGCTGCCGACAAAGACGGACGACTCAAGAAGAAGGATCGGGTCGTCGGCGTCGGCCAAGGGACCGATGGACCGATCAAGGACGTCGTCGATCTCAGCTTGAACGAAGTCGTCGATCAGATTCGGGGCAAAAAGGGAACGATCGTCCGTCTGCAAGTCGTGCCTTACGGGACGAGCGAAAAGCAGATCTACAACATCACGCGCGCTCAAATCGAGCTGAAGGAAAGCGAAGCCCGGAGCGAAGTCATCAAGGAAAAACGTGACGGCAAGGATCGCAAGGTCGGCTACATCTCCCTGCCGAGCTTCTATATGGACATGGAAGGGGCTCGGCTCGGGCTGCCGAACTATAAGAGCACGACTCGCGACGTCGCCGCGATTCTCGAGAAGTTCCGGGCCGAAGGAGTCGAAGCCGTCGTGCTCGACTTGCGCTTCAACGGCGGTGGTTCGCTGACCGAAGCCATCAACCTCACCGGCCTGTTCATCGACGAAGGTCCGGTCGTGCAGGTGAAGGATAAAGACGGCGATCGTCAGCCGTATAACGATCTTGAGAAGGGGGTCGCTTGGGATGGGCCGCTCGTCGTGCTGTGCAACAAGTTCAGCGCCAGCGCGAGCGAGATCTTCGCCGGGGCGATTCAAGACTACGGTCGGGGAGTGATCATCGGCGATCCGCAAACGCACGGCAAAGGAACGGTTCAGAGCCTGCTCGATCTCGGCCGGCAGATGTTCCAGGTTCCCAACTCGCCGGCGCTCGGGGCGTTGAAGCTCACGATGCAACAGTTCTATCGCCCCAACGGCGACAGCACGCAAAACCAAGGAGTGCGGTCGGATATCGTCCTTCCGTCGCTCACCGCGGAACTCGAAGTCGGCGAATCGGACCTCGACCATGCCCTGCCGTTCGACCATATCGACGCGGCTCCTTATCGTCGGGTCAACTTCGTCGAGAAGGGAACGCTCGATCGCTTGAAGGACCTCTCGAAGAAGCGTTGCGAAACGTCTCCCGACTTCCAAAAGGTCGACCATCGCGTGACCCGCTACCGAGACCAAAAGAAGAAGAAGACGATCTCGCTCAACGAAGAGAAATTCCTTGCCGAAGTGAACGCCGACAAGGAAGAAGGAGACCTCGAGAACGAAATCGAAAAGGAAATGAACGAGCAGGATAAGCCGGTCGTGAAGAAGGACTACTACTTCAACGAAGCCCTGGCCGTGACGCTCGACTACCTCGACGCGATCAAAGCCGCCGGAGCTCGCAAGATCACGGCGGTCGGCGATCGCTAAGAGCTCTCCTTAAGCTCGCACGATTCGAACTTTCTAAGAGGACGTCGGCTCCGGCCGGCGTCCTCTTTTCGTTGCTACATTTCTATTGCCGCATTCTCCGCTAGCACTCGCTGCGAACCGCGCCGCAGAAGCCGGCGATCGCGGTGTTCACCGAAACGCCGAGCCCGCCCTCCCCGCGAGGCATGTGCCTCTGATTTATCGTCGAAAACGACTCTACCAAGCTTGCGGCCTATCCGGTCTCGGGGCGTTTCGGTAATCAGCGGGACCTATATGCGACGAATTCCCTTGTGAGGCGGCGAAACGAGGCGGTTTTTCGAGAGGCTGACCATGGCGACGGTTCCGGTTCGCGACGGCGCGTGGGATAATTCGATCGCTCCGAAACGGGTCGGCCGACGCCTGTGGCTCAAAACTTCGGCGGCGCTCGCCGTCGGCGGCCTCGGTGCTTGGTGGACGTTCGGCCGCGGAGCCCCCGTCGAAGAGACCGGAGCCGTGCTCGGGTCCGTGACCCAAGTCGGCGAGGTTTCCTCGAAGATCCAAGGGGCCGAAGCGATCGCGCTGTGTCGCAAGCTGCTCGAAGAAGCGCGCCTCAAGCTGCTGCCGGTCCAAACCGTCTCGGCCGTGTTTCAGAAGCAAGAGCGGATCAACGACAAGCTCCAGCCGTTGAACGTGATGGACGTCAAAGTCCGCCGCTCGCCGTTGGCGATCTACATGAAATGGCACTCGCCCGAGCAAGGGCAACAGATCATCTGGCGCGATGGCAGCGACGACGGCAAGATCCTCGTCAGCCCCGTCGGCTGGAAGAAGAAGCTCGTGCCGCTCGTGAAGATCGCTCCCGACGACGACATGGAGAAGGCGGTCAGCCGGCGGCCGGTGACGAACATCGGCATCTGGAACTTCAACGAACGTATCACGGCGCTCTTGAACGAAGAGCTCGTCAAGGATCCGGCCGTGGCGGTGCATGTGAACGAAGGGCGCGAGATCAGCGGCCGCCCCTGCTACGAATTCTCGTTCGAGCATGCTCAGCCGAGCAGCATCGTCCGCTTCAAGCAGGTTCAGATCTTCATCGATCGGACCCTCGGCGTGCCGGTCGCCTGCGAGCACTACCGCTGGTCGGAAAACCCGGCCGACGGGGCGCACCTCGAAGAATCGTATCTTTACCGCGACCTTGCCTTGGACGTCGCGCTCGGCGATTCCGACTTCGATCCCGGCAATCCGAGCCTGAGCTTCGGGGTCAAATAAGCTGCGCCGGGGGCTGCGACGATTCTCGAGCGAACGCTTCGGCGACCGATATACGTTTCGCTTCGGCTTCGCTAAAATAGCTCCCTTCATCGCATCCTATCACGGCGACGTCGCGCGGCTTCGGCCCCCCGTTCGCCTCGCTCGTCCGTTCCCGAATGCCTTTCGCTTCGCTCATTCTCGCCTTCTCTTGGTCGCCGGCGATCATCGTCGTCGCGTCGGCGGCGGCGGTTTGGGTTCTCTTTTGGATCTACGTTTGGATCCGTTATTTTCCGATCGTTTACCGCCTGATCGGTGAGACGCCGATCTTGGCCGCCGAGCCGACGCACAAGACGGCCGGCGGCGAGGAGTGCGCCTTTCGCACCGCCGATGGTCTGACGCTCCGCGGCACCTACCTGGCCACGCCGCTTGCCGCCCGGAAGGGGGTCGTCGTCTTCTGCCATGAGCTCAACGGCGATCGTTGGAACGCGACTCCGTATGTCGTCGACCTGGTCGCTCAAGGCTACGACATCTTCACGTTCGACTTTCGCAACCACGGCGCCAGCGATGCCGTGCCCGGCCTCGTGCCGCGCCCTTGGCTCTCGCCCGACGAAGTGATCGATCTTCGCGCCGCGATCGATTACGTGGCGAGCCGCTCTGATACCGATCCTCGCGGCGTCGGCCTGTTCGGCATCAGTCGAGGCGCCGGGGCGGCGTTTTGCGTTGCGGCCGACGACCCTCGCATTCGCTGCGTCTTCACCGACGGCGTCTACTCCGCTCAGTCGACGCACTTATGCTACTTCATTCGCTACGTCGGCATCTTCATTCCCTATCCTTGGATCACCGACAACCTGCCGCATTGGATTTATCAAGGGTTCCTGTGGGTCGGCCGGTGGTGGTGGGGCTTGAGGAATCGCTTTCGCTTCGTCGATGTCGATGCCTGCGCCGCTCGCATTCGCCGCCCCGTCATGATGGTCCACGGCGAACGCGATTCTATGATCCCCGTCGAAGCGGCTCGAGCGCTGCGGAAATGCGTTCGCGCGCCGGCGAAGCTTTGGATCGTTCCCAAAGCGAAGCACAACGGAGCGATCTTCGCCGTGCCTGCGGAATACCAGCGGCGCGTCGCGCGCTTCTTTCGCTTGCACCTCGCGCCGAGCACGAGAACGCCGGCCGGCTAAAACGGCGGCCAAGCCCGCACCCAGGCGATCGCGAGATACGCCAGCACGGGAAAGGCGACGAAAACCGTGCCGTAGGTGTAAAGCGTCGTCCAAGTTCGTCGGGGCCAGCGCGCCATAACCAATCACGTTCTTTCGGAGACCACGGAATCGGAAACCGTCGAGGATCGCGTGCCGGTGCTTCCCGCATCGCACACCGCCCGAATGCCGATCGTCGCCCGCAGTTCTTCTTCGGCGGGTTCCGACAGCCGCACGTCGATCCTCGCCGCATAGGGCAAGACCGTGATGTGGATCAGTCGCGCTTCGAGGTCGTCGAGCGTCTCGGTTTCCAAGACGGGTATGCGCTCGAACGGCGGACAGAACACGAGATGGATCGAGGCCTGCCTGCTCCCAACCTCGAATCGGGCCCGTGCATAGCCTTCTAAGACATCGCTTCCCGAAGTGTCGACGGATCGCTTCCAGCTTTGCGAAACGTGCGACTCGTCGGGCTCAACGGCCTCAAGTTCCGCTGATTCGGCTTCGGCCATCGCGGCGGCAAGCTTCGGCGCGATCACGGCGGCCGAGCGTTCGCTCGCGCGCATCGATCGGACACGAAACCAAGCTGCCTCACCGGCCAGGAGCGCGAGCCACAAGAACGCGAGCGACGGGAGCGAGGTTCCCGGCATCGACAACGCCGAACCGATCAAGACGAGAGCCGCCGTCGGTAAGTACCATACGACCGCTTCCGAAGCCGCCGACACCCCGCCGAAGAGCGAGATCGCGGGTCGCTCGAAATGTCGCAGCGCCGTGCGATGGAGCGCCGCTAGGCAGACGACCGCGAGCGCGACCGACAAGGCGGTACCGAGCGTGGGAGGAGCCTCGAGCGCACCGGCCGCACGTCGAGCGACCAACAACAGCGCCGCGCCGACTAAGACCGTGCCCGGCACCCAACGCAGCACGCATCCCAAAGAAAAACCGACGTCGCCGCCGAAGAGTTCGGCAGCGAGCGTCGGTTTTTGGATCGCGGATGGGGTCATTACCTGGAGCTACTTCGACGCAGCGACCAAGCCGGCTGCTTCGGCCAACTCGGCGGCGCGGTGCGTGCTTTCCCAGCTGAACGTCTTCTCGCTCCGGCCGAAGTGCCCGCCGGCGGCCGTGGCCCGATAGATCGGACGACGGAGCTCGAGATACTCGATGATCCCGCGCGGAGTCATTTTGAACGTCTTGCGGACGAGGTCGCAGAGGAGCTCGTCGTCGACCTTGCCCGTCCCTTGGGTATCGACGTACACGCTCACCGGCTCGGCGACGCCGATCGCGTAGGCGAGTTGCACTTCGCAGCGGTCGGCCAGTTCGGCGGCCACGATGTTCTTCGCGATGTGGCGCGCCATGTACGCGGCGCTTCGATCGACCTTCGTCGGATCCTTGCCGCTGAACGCGCCGCCGCCGTGCCGACCCCAGCCGCCGTAGGTGTCGACGATGATCTTCCGGCCCGTGAGACCGGTATCGCCGTGCGGACCGCCGACGACGAACTTGCCCGTCGGGTTGATGTGGTACTTGATGTCGTCCGAGACGAGCTCGGCCGGCAGCAGCGGCTTGATGATCTTGTTGATCACGTAGTCTTTGATTTGAGCATGCGTCACGCTCTCGTCGTGTTGCGTCGAGACGACGACCGTGTCGATCCGCACCGGCTTGAAGCCTTCGTATTCGATCGTGACTTGGCTCTTGCTGTCGGGCCGGAGCCACGAGACGTCCTTCTTTTCGCGCGCCGCGGTGAGTGCGTTGGTGATGCGATGCGAGAGCGCGATCGGCAGCGGCATCAGTTCCGGCGTATCGTTGCAGGCATAACCGAACATCAACCCTTGATCCCCGGCGCCGATGTCTTTACCGGCCGCTTGATCGTCGTTCACACCTTGGGCGATGTCCGGGCTCTGACTATGCAGCCGGAGTTGCAACTCGCACGTGTCGGCGCAAAAGCCGATGTCGTCGTGCGTGTAGCCGACTTCGCGGATGACTTGGCGCACGACCTTCTCGAAGTCCGGCTTGGCCTTGCTGGTAATTTCACCGGCGACGCAACAGAAGTCGGTCGTGACGAGCGTTTCGCAAGCCACACGGCTCATCGGATCTTGGGCCAAGAGCGCGTCGAGAACGCCGTCGGAGATTTGATCCGCCAGCTTATCCGGATGCCCGTTACTGACCGACTCACTCGTGAACAAGTATTTGCGATCGGCCACGCCGGCACCTCCGTATACGACTCAAGCGGGATAAAAAAATCGAAAACGACGAACGAGCGACGATTATAAGGGAAATCGCCGTCGGGCGACAAGGCACGGCGAAAGCCAGGTTTTTCGCGCCTTGCGCAAACCGCTCCGCGCACCTCATGCAATGCAAATCGCGCCCGTCGCTCCGGCATTCGTCGAGCGGCGTGCCCGACAGCCTTACCGTTGCTGTTGTTGCTGCTGCATTTGCTGGATTTGGCGCATCAGATCCGGCGGAAGGTTTTGGCCCCCGTGAGGACCTGGGTTCGCGGCCGGAGCCCCCTTCTTCTTGGCGAGCGCCGTCGGGCTGAGGTCGAGCGCGCGGAACGTCGCATCGTCGACCACGTAGAACCAGTCGGCGAATTGAGTATTCAACTCTTTCGCCTTTTCACGTCCCGACTTTAAGTCGGCTTCGTACTTATCCGACATCCGCTTGTTTTCCGTTTCGATCCGCTTCCGCTCTTCCGGAGTCATCGGCTTCGGAGGCTCGGCGACCGGCTTCACTTCGGCCGGCTTCGACTCGGCCGCGGGAGGAATCGTGTCGGCCGGTTTCGCGGTCGTCGCCGGAGTTGTCGCAGCCGGAGCGGCCGTCGCCGTCGGAACGGCAGCGGGAACGGTTGCCGTAGCCGAGGGCTTGGCCTTAGGCGCGGCTGCCGGAGCGGCCGTGGCCGACGGAGTCGGCTTCGTAGCTTCCGGTTTAGTAGGCTCAGGCTTGGCTTCCGGTTTCGTCGCGCTCGGCTTCGGCGCGTCGGCCTTGGTCGCTTCGGGCTTCGCTGGTTCGGCCTGGCACGCATCGCCAGAAGGTTCACACGAACCGCTCGCCGCCCCTTCGGCCGGCTTCACCGATCCGGCCGGGGCCGGAGTTGCCGGTGCCGTGGCACTCGGCGTCGCGCTCGGAGTCGGCGCGGTCGGCGTAGGTGTTGCAGTCGTCTTCGGCGTGGCGGTTGGGGTCGCAGTCGGCGTCGGAGCAGGGGGTGTGGCCGCAGGCGCCGTACCGGTCGGTGCAGGAGTCGCTGCCGGTGCGCTCGGGAGCGCTCCTTCCGGCGGAAGCGTGACCAACGGCGGCTTCGGGATCAAGTCCGGATTGAACGAAGCCGTTACCATCATGTAGCGATTCGGGGCCGTGTTCTCACCTTCGGCGCCGCCGACGCCCGGCTTGGCATCGTCTTTCTTCGGCTCGCCTTCTTTCTTTTCATCGCCGCCGCTTCCGGCGCGTCCCTTGCCCGTAATGTCGCCGAAGCGCAGGAGATATTGCACGCCGTTCTCGAACCCGACCGTCAGTTCGCCTTCATGGCAGACGAGTTCGATTTCGCTGCGGGTCTTGGAGTTCGGCCAGAAGCCGGTCGTTTCGAGCGATGCCATCGATTCTTGATCGGCGGTCACGGCGGACTGCGCATCGAATAGGAAGGTCTTCTCCTTCAGCAGGTCCGCGGCCAGCGTCTTCGGCTTCCGCACCGCATCGACGATCCTCAACCCGGCCAGCGTCCGCTTCAATTCGTCGACCTTCGCCGAATCGAATTCCTCTTCGGGCAGCAGCTTCTTTTCGAGGAAGCCTTTCGTTTCCTTGTCGTAGGTTTCGAGCTTCGTCAGCTGCCACTTATCGGAGTCGTCCTTCTTGGCGTCGAGCTTCGCGCGCTCGATGCGAACGGGCACTTTGCGCACGACCGTAAGCCCGCCGGGGCCGCCGAGGCCTTGTTGCGTGCTGCGAACGTCGATCGCGTAGTCGTGGATGTCGACCGTGCGCAAGTCGGCCGCGCCGACCTTCAGCAAGTCGGCCGGAACCCAATCGCCGAAGCTCGACGACAACGGGGCCTTATCCAATTCGGTCGCGTAGATTCGATCGCGATTCGGCTCGCGCACGTAGACGATATTCTTGTTCTTTTCATCGTTCTTGCCGATGATCAGATCGACGAGCTTGCGCCGGTCGGCATCGACGAGCGTCACCCGTTTGCCGACGCCGTCGGTTCCCGCCTTCAACTCGGCCTCGTTGGCCGGATCGACGACCGCGAACTCGCGATGGCGATCCGGTTGATCCGTGACGACCGCCAACTTCTTCACGCCGACGACCGCTTTCACCACGTTCGCCAACCGCTCGGGCGAGACGTCCGGAAAGCGTTGCCGGTCCGGATTGATTTCCCACACGTCGTCGACGCGCGCGACCTTGAGATCGTGCTTCACGTCGTTCACGGCATCGAGATCGATGATCTCAGCGCTCGCGACCTTCATCGGGTCGGTGAAGTCGGGAAAGAATTCCTTGCCCAGTTCGGCCGTCGTCAGATCGGCTTCGCTCGCCGGACGGCTGAGCCACACACCGAACCCGAGCAGCACTACCGCAACACCGACGAAAGTAAGCGTCTTCGTGTTTTCGTTCATCTTCGCAATATCCGCAATGTTCTTAAAAGTCGCTGAAAGCAAACCCGACCTACGACGCCGACGCGCTACCGCAATCGGCTCCGATCGACCCCTTCTTGCTCACCCGCCCGACGGCTGAAAAAGACCGCCAAGCCGATCAATAGCGGGAAATAAGGTCGTGTTGGCGACGAGCTTCTTATACTCCTCTTCGAGCCGTGCATCTTCCTTCTTGTACTCTTCTTCCATCTGCTCGTTCTTATCGACCTTTTGCTTATTGCGATCGTCGGCGCTGCGCATGTTGATCGCGTCGAGAGTCGTCAGCGTCCGATGATGCGGACGGCGATTGCGAACCTCGATGAAGCGGTTGTCGCCGGCGAGCGAATCGAGCGCGTTGAGCACGATCGTGATGTTGTCGAAGTTCGGCACCCGATCGACGCTCGTCGGACGTTGATTTCGCAAGCGGAAGAATTGATAGCCCATGAAGTCGAGATCGGTGATGATCACGACGTCCATCGGCCGATCCTTCTTCGGTGCGGCCGCGGTCGCCGTGCCGGCGGGAGCGGCCGTGCCGGTCGCGGTCGGAGTGCTCGACGCCGTCGCTACCGGCACCACGTACGGGTTGACGATCGTCGCCGGAACACCGGTCGGCGAAGGAGACCCAACCGGCGACAGCGGAGCCGTTGCCGCAGGAATCGCAACCGGGGCCGTAGCGGAAGGCGTAGCCGCCGCAGCAGGGTCGGTCGCGGAAGGCCCAGTTGCAGCAGGGCGGGCCGTCGCGGAGGCGGTCGCCGTCGGGCTCGCTGCCGGAGCTTGCGCCAACAGCAGTTCGTTCTTGGCGACTCCCTTCGAGGCTGCTCCTCCGGTCGTCGGCTGCTCGTCGGCAAGCCGCTTGATGTTCACGTCGGTCTTCGCTTCCGCAGGGGCAGTCCCTTGGATGCGCGCGACCATCGCGTATTCCAGCCCCGTCTTATGCCGCGGCACGTTCGGGTTCAGCGTTTGCCCCAGCATGGTCTGCGTGAACATCTCGGCCCGATCGACGTAGCCGGACGACGTCGAGGTATGCACGAGCGGCGTGAACGTCAGAGTCGCATCCTTCTTCTTCGAGACCCAGCCGCCGAAGATAAACACGACCGCTTCGGTGTTCGCGCTGATCGGGTCTTTTTCATCGAACAAACTCTGCTTCGCGTTGTTCTTGCCGAGCGCACCGTTGCCGATGAACACGTAGCCGGGCGGGAACTGCTGCACATGCTGCAACGGGTTGTACTCATGCGTCACGATCTGCTGCGAGCCGCTTTCGACGCCGAGCAGGTCCCAGAGCTTCTTCGTCTCCGAATCTTGGATGAACGGCATGCCGCCGTTGGCTTGCTGCTCTTGTTGCAACATCTGCGGGTAGTCGACCGGCAGCGGATCTTGGAAGATCAACGTCGGCACTCCACGGCGAACCGCCGTGACGAGTTGGTCCAGCTGGCTCGGGCGCCACAACGTCGGCTGGATCGCCATGAGCACGTCGATGTTGTCCGGCACCGGCTTCTCGGCGTCGAGGTCGACGACATCGTATTGCTTGCGCAACTCGCGCACGATCTCCGGATCGCGCGGTTGCCGCGTCTCCGGATCGAATTCCTGGAACGTCGTCTTGTCGCCGATGAAGATGCCGAGCCGCTTCCGCGTGCTGCCGTTGAGGGTCGCGATCGACCGCATGACTTCATACTCGATCGGCGTCGAAGACTCGACGAAAGGAATCACGATTTTGTCGAGGCCCGAAGTAATGGCGACGCCGAGGAAGACGGTGTCTTTCGTGTACTGGCCCCGGACGAGCGAATCGATCTCGCGGCCGGTGATGCCATACAACTTCTCCGCTCGATCCGCTTCTTCGGTGAAGGGTTGAGTCTCGTTGATGCGCAGCGAGACGTTGGATCCCGCTTGCGCCGCGATCTCGCGCAGCCGCGTGATGAGATCGAGCCGCAAAGGCACGAACTCCTTCGGCGGGTTCGGGCTGACGAACGCTTCGATGTGGATCGGCCGCTTCTTGTCCAGTTCCGCGACGACTTTCTTCGTCGAACCCAATAGCGT